>DATCEZ010000242.1:0-8777 GCA_036509775.1 Acidimicrobiales bacterium | reverse complement strand
ACCACCTGGTGCGCGAGCGGCCGGATCTGGCCGCGGCCCTCTACGAGCCGTTGCCCTACGACACGCGGGGGGAGCAGGCCGCCGGCGCGTCGGCCTTCTATGCGGTCCCCGCGTTCACGGAACACGCGGGGCGCCTCTTTGTCCGCTTCATCCCCCAGTACATCCTCGCCTCCCAACGCCACCCCGATGCTCCCCGGCTCAGCGCCACGGCACGGGAGGCCATTGCCGCGGCGTCCGCGCTGGCCAACGACCCGGACTTCAACGTGTACATGGACCTGCAGCCGGGCGAGATGCAGTTCATCAACAACTACCACGTGCTCCACGGGCGAACCGCCTACGAGGACGACGTGGCCCAGGGCTACAAGCGTCATTTGAAGCGCCTGTGGCTCGCCACCTACGCGCTGCAAGAGCGACCGTCGTACTTCGCGGCGCTCGGCCGGCGCAGCCACTGGGAGGCCCGGCGCTCCGTGAGCACGTTGCCAGCGGTCGAGCGGGTCGACACCGGACCGTCGCGCTGACTAGGCCCGCTGCGGCAGGGTCCTAACCCGCGGGCGGTCGCTTGTTGCGCGAGAACAGCTTGCGCCGCGTGCTCATCAACATCGTCCCCTCAATGAACGAGGCCGGGAGCGCGCCCTCGCGCAGGACACGGATGGGCTTCAGCGTGGCGTCGACCATGGTGGGAGGCGGGCCCTCGCGCCGGCCGCCGTCGACGACGACCGCCACGTCGCTGGCGCGGAAGGCCTGGACCACTTCCCCGGGCTCGGTGAAGCGGAGAGGGACCGTGCGCCAAGGGCCGTGCTCGCGGCAGAGCCGCCGCAGTGCCCGCCCGTCGGGCATGCCGACCACGACCGCCCAAGCGCCATACTCGGGGGCGCCGTCATCGGGGGCGCCGTCATCGGGGGCGGCATGGCGTCCGACGGAAGCGCCACCCACGTCTCCGGGCGAGGCCCCGGACCCGGACCCCGCCGACGGCAGGAACACCTCGAGCGGCCCGGGCCAGCAGCGCTGCAGCAGCGTCTTGAGCTCGTCGGTCCATCCCGAGGTCAGCGCCCGCACGTCATCGATCTGTCCCACCGCGTAGTGGGGGCCGTCGGGGTCCGCCGCCAGCTCGACCAGCCGCGCCTCACCGTCGAGGGAGTCGGACCGCACGGCCAGGCTGTACCCACCCACGTTGGGCACGGCGACGATCGCGCCCGCCACCAGCGCCTCGACCACCGCGGCCGCGCCCGAGCCGACGAGTGCGGGGTGGGCCTCGTCGAAGTCGGAGAGCGCTCCCGGGTCCATCTCCCTATTGTCCCTGTTGGAGCCCGCCGCGACGTGCCACCAACGCGCGTGGGCGTCCGACGAGGTCCGGCTCGACCCGCACCTCGTCGTACCCCAGTTGCCAAGCCCGGTCCTGCGCCGCTCCGGCCTGCGAGGGGGCCAGCTCCACCACGACCGCCCCCGGCCGCGCCAGCCAGGAGAGCGCCTCTTCCAGCACGGCCTCCACGTCGGCCAGACCAGGCGCACCGCTCCGGCCCGGGCCGGCCACCAGAGCCGGCCGGGGCTCGGCCCGCACCTCGGGATCCAGCCCGGCCCATTCCTCCTCCGTGACGTAGGGGGGGTTCGAGACCACCAGGTCGACGTGGCCGCGCAGCCGCGGCGGGAGCGGGGAGAGCCAGCTCCCCTCGGCCAAGGTGATCTCGGGCAGCCCGGGCACAGCACCGGGGCCACAGGCGCGCACGTTGGCCGCCGCCACGGCGAGGGCATCCGCGCTGAGGTCGGTGGCCCAGATTTCGGCCACCAGGCGGGCGCCCAGCGCCGTCGCCAAAGCCAGTGCGATGGCGCCGCTCCCTGTCCCGGCGTCGACCGCCACCAGGCCGGAGCCGGCACCAGGACCGGCAACGGGACGGAGGTCAGCCAGTCGTCGCGCCTCGCCCAGCGCGACCTCGACGACCTGCTCGGTCTCGGGTCGTGGGATCAGGACACGGGCGTCGACGAGGAGGTCGAGCTCGAGGAAGGGCCAGTGCCCGAAGATGTACTGCAGCGGCTCCCCCGCCGTCCGGCGGGCCGCCATGGCCCGGGCCCCCGCGGCGGCAGCCGGCGGAACGGCGTTGGGCCGCACCCCGCCCGGACCGACACCGAGCGCCTCGTCGACGATGAAGCGCGCCTCGTGGCCCGCCACGCCCGGGCCGCCCGCTCCCTCCGCCGTCAGCTCCTCGACCAACGCACGGGTGTCGATGCCGCCAGAGTCAGAGCCGCCAGAGTCAGAGTCAGGAGCAACACCACCCGCCGGCGGCGGCGCCGGCGTCACTGGTCGCCGTCTTCCTCGCCTTCGAGCTGGCGCGCCCGCTTGTCCGCCATCAGCGCATCGGTCAGCTCACCCAGGTCGCCCGCCAGCACCTGGTCCAGTTTGTAGAGGGTCAGGTTGATGCGGTGGTCGGTGACCCGGTTCTCCTTGAAGTTGTAGGTCCGGATTTTGTCGGTGCGGTTCCCCGCTCCCACCTGGCCGCGCCGCTGCGCCGAGATCTCGGCCGCCTGGCGCTCCTGTTCCGCCTTCAACAACCGGGCCCGCAGCACGACCATGGCCTTGGCCCGGTTCTGAATCTGGCTCTTCTCGTCCTGCATGGCCACGACCGTTCCGGTCGGCAGGTGCGTGATGCGCACGGCCGAGTCGGTCGTGTTGACCGACTGCCCGCCGGGTCCGGTGGAGCGGTAGACGTCGATTTTGAGGTCGTTGGTGTCGATGTCGATCTCGACCTCCGCCGCCTCGGGCAGCACGGTCACGGTCGCGGTCGACGTGTGGATGCGTCCCTTGGCCTCGGTCACCGGGACCCGTTGCACGCGGTGCGTCCCGGCCTCGTGCTCCAGACGGATGTAGGCGTCGGGTCCCTTCACGAGGAAGACGGCCTCGTTGATGCCGTCCTTCTCCGACGCGTCCTCCGCCAGCACCTCCACCTTCCACTTCTTCACGGCGGCGTAGCGCAGGTACATGTCGTAGAGGACGCGGGCGAACAGGTTCGCCTCGTCGCCCCCGACCGCACCACGGATCTCCATGATCACGTTGCGGCCCTCGTTCGGATCCTTCGGCAGCAGCAACGTCTGAATGCGGTCCTCGAGCGAGGCCACCAGCGTCTCGGACTCGTCGACCTCTTGGCGCATGAGCTCGCGCTCGTCGCCGGACGTCTCGGTCAGCATTTCGCGGGCGGTGGTGACGTCCTCGCGGGCGGCACCCAATCCGTGCCAGGTCCGGACGATCTCACCGAGCTCCTTGTGACGCCGCGACAGATCGCGCAGGCGGTCTTGGTCCGAGAGGGTGGCCGGATCGGCGAGATCCGCCTCAATGGCCTGGTACTCGGTCTCGAGCGCGGCCATCCGGTCATCGAGCATGCGTGTCCGGGGTCTTCGTAAGGGCGGGGACGCGGTGGCGTGGGCCCCCGGCCGGGTCAGTCCTGCGCTGCCTCAGCGGGCTTGGCCTTGGCCTTGCCCTTGCGCTCGCCGTAGCGACGTTGGAAGCGCTCCACCCGGCCACCCGAGTCGACCAGCTTCTGCTTGCCGGTGAAGAAAGGGTGGCACTCGTTGCACAGCTCGACGTGGAGGTCGGACTTGGTGGAGTGGGTGGTGAACGTGTTCCCGCACGAGCACTTGACCGTGGCTTCGACGTAATCAGGGTGGATGTCGGTCTTCATGGTGTCTCCAGTGCCAGTGTGGGGTGAGAGTCGGTTCAGTCTAGGGGCACGAATGCCGCCTTCAGGTCAGGTCAGGTGCCCGGGCCCTTGGCGATCTCGGCCAGGAATTCGTCGTTGCTCCCCGTGGTGCGGATCTTGTCCATGAGCAGCTCCAGGCCGGCGGCGTCCTTGCCGTCGCTGGCCAGGGCGTTGAGCACCCGGCGCAGCTTCCAGACCTGCTGCAGCTGGCCCCGCTCGAAGAGGAGCTCCTCGTGCCGGGTGGAACTGGCATTGACGTCGATGGCCGGGTAGAGCCGGCGCTCCGAGAGCCGGCGGTCCAGCCGCAGCTCCATGTTGCCGGTGCCCTTGAACTCCTCGAAGATCACCTCGTCCATCTTCGAGCCGGTCTCGACGAGCGCCGAGGCGAGGATGGTCAGCGAGCCGCCTTCCTCCACGTTGCGCGCCGCACCGAAGAACTTCTTGGGCGGGTACAGCGCACCGGAGTCGACACCACCGGACATGATGCGGCCGGTGGCGGGTGCGGCGAGGTTGTAAGCCCGGGCCAGTCGCGTGATGCCGTCCAGGATGATGACGACGTCGCGTCCCTTCTCGACGAGCCGCTTGGCCCGCTCAATGGCGAGCTCGGCCACCTGTGTGTGCTCGTCCGCCGGGCGGTCGAAGGTCGAGGCGATCACTTCGCCCTTCACGGACCGGCGCATGTCAGTGACCTCTTCGGGTCGCTCGTCGACGAGGAGGACCATGAGGTGCACGTCGGGGTTGTTGGCCTCAATGGAGTGGGCGATCTGCTTCATCACTGTCGTCTTGCCGGCCTTGGGCGGCGACACGATCATGCCGCGCTGTCCCTTGCCGATCGGCGAAATGAGGTCGACGATGCGGGCGGTCAGGTTGTCCTTGTCGCCCTCTCGCTCGAGGTGCAGCTGCGAGTCCGGGAAGAGCGGGGTCAGGTCCTCGAAGCGGGGGCGGTTGCGCGCCTCGTCGGGGTCCATCTCCGCGACCTTGTCGATGCGGAGCAACGCGGGGTACTTCTCGTTGTTCGACGCCGGGCGGCAGGCGCCCTCGACGTAGTCGCCACGGCGCAGCGCGAACTTGCGCGCCTGGCTGATGGAGACGTACACGTCCTTGGACGACGGGAGGTAGCCGTCGCAGCGCAGGAAGCCGTAGCCCTCGTCGCGCAGGTCGAGCATGCCGCTCACTTCGACCATCTCGCCCGAGTAGGGCTGCTCGGAGCCGCCGCCCTGCAGCTCGCCGCCCTGGCCCGGCCGGTCACGACCACGGCGCCGGCGGCTGCGGCGGTTGCCGACGTCGCCGTCGTTGCTGCCCTGGTTGTTCTGGTTGCCCTGGTTGCCCTGGTTGTTCTGGTTGCCCTGGTTGTTGCGGTTCTGGTTGCCCTGGTTGTTCCGGCTCTGGTTCCGGTTGCCGGGCTGGTTGTTCTGGTTGCTGTGGCTCTGCCCGCCCTGGCCGTTCTGGCCGTTCTGCCGGGGTGCCGGGTCGGCGCCGTCGGCCAGCTCGGGCGGCTCGACGAAGACGGCCGGTCCGGAGTCGCCGTTGGTCGCCGCCTCGGTGGTGGTGGGGGCAGCCGGGGCGGTGTCGGCGGCAGGCCCGTCGGACGCCTCGGCGTCGGAACTGCCACCCGCGTCACCGTCGCCTGCGACGAAGGAGGGGGTCTCGACGGCACCCCTGGCGGCGGCCGAGGCCCGGGAACGCCGGGCCGGCTTGGCCGCGCCGTTGGTCCCGGTGCCGTTGGTCCCGGTCGATTCGGAATCGCCGTTGCTCTGAGCGGCCGCGGGCCCGGAGGTCACGCCGGTCGCATGGAGTATCTGGTCGATGATGTCCGCCTTCTTCGTCCGGGTCGTCGTCTTGAGCGACATGGCCTGGGCGATGGCACTGAGCTCGTCGCGCTCCTTGCCTTCGAGAACTGATCTTTCGAGCTGCTGTTCCGCAGTCATCGGCTCCTCTTCTGAGAGGGTTGTCGCCCGCCCGGATTGGTCCGCGCGTGGCGAGGGAAATTGCAGGGAGGAGAAGGGATTCGCGTGTGAATGCCCTCCCCCGGATCACCTCTGCGTGATGATGCTCTCCCAGGACCGCTTGCACCTGCGGAGAGCGCTACGAAGCGCAGTGGGGATATCTGTACTTTAGCGGGAGGGAGAGGGCGATGCCAACACACCCCCCTTTCCCGCAGGTCAGTGCTGCCGGACATCGCCCGGCGTCACCCCCTACAGGGAGATCTCGGCCAGGACCGCCTCGAGCTTGAGGTCGATCACCGAGGGCACCGAGATCGCCTTGATGGCGAGGTCCGGATCCTTCAGCCCGTGCCCGGTCAACACGCACACCACGGTGGACCCTTCGGGCACGCCGCTCTTCAGCAGTCCCGCCACCGAGGCCGAGGACGCCGCCTCGCAGAAGACGGACTCCTGCTGGGCGAGAAAGGTGTACGCGTCCATGATCTCGTCGTCGGTGACCGCCGTGATGGAACCGCCGGACTCGGAGGCGGCGGCCGTGGCCGAGTACCAACTGGCCGGATTCCCGATGCGGATCGCGGTAGCGATCGTCTCGGGGTTCTCCACCGGGTGGCCCAGCACGATCGGGGCCGCGCCGGCGGCCTGGAAGCCCATCATCTGCGGCAGCTTCGTGCTCCGCCCGGCCTCCTTGTACTTGAGATAACCCCGCCAGTAGGCCGAGATATTCCCGGCGTTGCCCACGGGGATGCAATGGACGTCGGGCGCGTCGCCCAGGACGTCGACGATCTCGAAGGCGCCGGTCATCTGCCCTTCGATGCGGTGCGGGTTGACCGAGTTGACGACCGTGATCGGCGCATGGTTCGGCAGGTCGCGCACAATGGTGAGGAGCTGGTCGAAGTTCCCCCGCACCTGCAGCACGCGGGCGCCGTGCATGAGCGCCTGCGCCAGCTTGCCGAGCGCGATGTGACCGTCGGGAATGAGGACGACGCAGGCCAGGCCGGCCCGCGACGCGTAGGCGGCGGCCGAGGCGGACGTGTTGCCGGTGGAGGCGCACACGACGGCCTTGGCCCCCTCGTCGACCGCCATGGAGATCGCCATCGTCATGCCCCGGTCCTTGAAGCTCCCTGTCGGGTTGGCCCCTTCGACCTTCAGCCACACGTGTGCGCCGACGCGCTCGGACAGGCGCGGGGCCGGGAGCAGCGGCGTCCCGCCCTCCAGCAGGGTGACCACAGGGGTCTTCTCCGTGATCGGGAGGAGGTCGCGGTACTCCTCCATGACGCCTCGCCAGCCGGCCGTCACGACAGGCCGCCTCCCTCGTCGTCGGCCGGCTCGGCAATGACCCGGAGCACACCGCTCACCCGGTCCACCGCCTGGTGCCGGCGCAGCTCGTCGATGGTGGCCAGCAGGTCTCCCTCGCGGGCCACGTGGGTGAGGAAGATCAGCCGGGCCTCCTCGGCCAGGCCGACCTGCTCCATGGAGCGGATGGAAACGTCGTGATCGCCGAAGATCTTGGCCACGGCCGCCAACACGCCGGGGCGGTCGGCCACGTCCATGCTGAGGTAGAAGGCCGAGTGCATGTCGTTCTGCGAGAACACCGTCGTGCTGGTGCGCTTGGGCGCCGGGGCGGGCGCGCCGGCCAGGAGGTTGCGCGAGGCGTCGACCAGGTCCCCGAGCATGGCGCTCGCCGTGGGCCCGCCCCCGGCGCCGCGCCCGTAGAGCATGAGCTCGCCGCTCACCGCGCCCTCGACGAACACCGCGTTGAAGGCGCCCCGCACCGAGGCCAGAGGGTGGGTCTTGGGGACCATGGCCGGGTGCACCCGCACGGACATCTCGGGCCCGCCGTCGATCAGCTCGGCGATGGCCAGCAGCTTGACGGAGTAGCCCAGTCGCGTGGCGTAGGCGACGTCGGCCGCGCTGATGCCGCTGATGCCCTCCCGGTACACGTCGGCGTCGACCACATCGCTCCCGAAGGCGAGGGCGGCGAGGATGGCGGCCTTGGCCGCGGCGTCGTGGCCGTCGACGTCGGCCGTCGGGTCGCGCTCGGCCAGGCCGAGCTCCTGCGCCTCGCGCAGGACGTCGTCGTAGTCGGCGCCCTCTTCCTCCATGCGGGTGAGGATGTAGTTGGTCGTGCCGTTCACGATGCCCATGACGCGGACGATCTGCTCCCCGGCCAGCGACTCGCGCAAGGGCCGGATGACAGGGATGGCACCGGCCACCGCCGCCTCGTACAAGAGGTCGACGCCGGCCGTCGCGGCGACTTCGGCCAGCTCGGCGCCGGCGACGGCCAGCAGCGCCTTGTTGGCGGTCACGACGGGCTTGCCGTTGCGCAGGGCGGTCTCGATCAGCTCGTGGGCGGGGTGGAGGCCACCGATGACCTCCACGACCACATCGACGTCGGCGCGTGCCACCAGGGCGGCGGCATCGGCCCCCAACAGGCCCGCCGGGATGGCGATCGGCCGCTCCCGCTCCGGGTCGGCGACCGCGATCCCCACCAGCTCCAGGCGGATGCCCGTACGGGCGGCGACGTCCTCAGCGCGCGTGAGGAGGATCTCGGCGAGGGCCGCCCCGACATTGCCGCAGCCGAGCAGGCCGACGCGCACGGTCGGCGCCGGGTGGGCGCGGCTGCTCGCCGCTGCGCTGGCCATGTCCGCGGTCACCGTCAAACGGTACAGGGTGCGCGCACGGTGACCTGTGCTCTCCGTCGTCTGCGTGCGGTTCAGGCGTCGAGACGGACGAGGTCGTCGAACGTCTCCCGGCGGACCACCACCCGTGCCGTGCCGTCGGCGACGAAGACGACGGCCGGGCGCGGCACCTTGTTGTAATTGGAGGCCATGACGTACCCGTAGGCCCCGGTGACCGGCGTGGCCAGGACGTCGCCCACTCCGAGGTCGTCGGGGACGAACGCCTCGGGCACCACGAGGTCGCCGCTCTCACAGTGCTTGCCCACCACCCGCACCGGTCGTGGGCGGGTCGCCCCGACCGCACGGGGCAGGAAGGCCTCGTAGCCGCTCCCGTAGAGGACGGGCCGTGGGTTGTCGCTCATGCCTCCGTCGACGCTGACGTAGGTGCGGATCCCAGGGAGGTGCTTCACGGTCCCGACCGTGTACAGCGTCATGCCCGCCGTGGCCACGATGGAACGCCCCGGCTCGGC
>DATCEZ010000241.1:0-2107 GCA_036509775.1 Acidimicrobiales bacterium | reverse complement strand
GAGGTTCGGCGTGCGCACCTCGACCCCCGTGAGATCGACGCCGTGCTTGGTGGCGACGGCGACCACGGCGGAAAGGACGGCCGGCCCGTGGTCGGTGGTCAGTTCCAGGCTGCCTTCGTGCTCGTGGACGTTGTGCACGTTGTGGAGCTCGAGGCAGGCGGCAGACAGGACGTCGAGCGAGGCACCGTCGCAGGACAGGTGCACCTTGTCTTGGCCGCCGTGGGTGCCGATCAGCGACTCGGCCGTCCCTTCGGCGACGAGCTGCCCGTCATCGATGATGCCGATGCGGTCGCACAGCCGGGCCGCCTCTTCCATGTAGTGCGTCGTATAGAGGACCGCAATGCCGAGCCGGCCGACGGTCTCGAGAATGGCGTTACGGCTCTGCGGGTCCACCCCGACGGTGGGCTCGTCGAGGACGAGCAGCTTCGGCCGGTGCAGCAGCCCCGCTGCCATGTTGGCCCGCCTCTTCATGCCGCCCGAATAGGTCCCGATGCGGTCCTTGCCTCGATCCGCCAGCCCGACCAGCTCGAGCGTCTCGCCGATGCGACCCTGCAGCTCCTTGCCGCCCAGGCCGTAGAGCTGGCCGAAGAAGGTCAGGTTCTCGACGGCCGAGAGGTCGGGGTACAGGGCCAGGTCCTGGGGGACGTAGCCGACCGCCGCCTTGGCCTCCAGGGAGCCGCCGGCGAAGCCGTCGACGGTCACTTCTCCCTGGTCAGGGATGATGAGGCCGCACAGCATGGAGATGGTTGTGGTCTTCCCGGCGCCGTTGGGGCCGAGGAGGCCGTAGCACTCACCCTCCGCAATGGAGAAGGACACACCCTTGACGGCTTCCCGGTCGCCGTAGCTCTTGCGCAGGCCCTCGCAGCGCAACATTGACTGCTCCATGCACCCTCCCCAGAGGAAAAGAGGACCCTCTTTTTTTGCACCCTAGCAGAGGGGGGCCGCAGCCTCAGGTCGGGAACGACACCTCAGGTCGAGAGCGACGATTCCTGTTCGGCTCGGGACGGCGCCCACGACGCGCCGGCTGAAAGAGCATGACGAATTCCGGGCTCCGACGACGTCACCCGTCGGCGAGCCGCAAGGGAAACGAGTGGGCCGCCACCGCCAGGCTCTCAATACGATCCTCCTCCAGCAGGAAGCCGGCGGCGATGGCCGCATCCAATGAGGCGGCGAACTGTTCGAGGTACTCGTCCTCGCCTCCCGGGTAGAGCGTCGCCAGGGTGGCTTCGTCGAAGGGCTCGGTCCGGCCGAACAGCATGGCGAAGGACTCGCCGCTCTGCCCGAGGCCGCCCATGACCGCCGTCGGCACGTCGACCCACGGTGTGCGGATCCCACCCTTGGCGATGCCGTGCTCGTCCAGGACGTAGCCCGTCCGGTCGGCATCGAGTTCGAGGGAGGGTGCCGACGGCGGCGCCTCGCCCCCGGCCGCCCACCGGGACAAGTGCGCCAGCGCAGCTTGGGCCACGTAGTGCTGCTGGGGCCCGGCGTTGATCGGCGTGTCCGTCCGGCCGATCATGAGGTTCGTTGTCGGACGAAGCAGTTCGGCCATGCGCTCGGCGGTCAACGTCCCGTCGTCGTGCCGTCCGGCGCTGACCGTGTACGTGTCGGCGTGCGCCGCGCCCGCCATCTCCCACACCCGCAGCCGGTCGGAGTCGGGCTGCTCGGCCAGACCGCCACCCAGCAGGATCACGTCGGTCTCGCTCTGCAGCACGAGGACGGGCACGCGGGCGTCGTCCCGGATGCGCTCGCCTGTCGACGAGATGGCCACCCGCGTCGCCTCCATGCCCAACCGAGCCGACGCCGGGATGAACACGCCGTCGATGGACACGCCCGACGCCGGCCGGCCGTGCACGAAGAACCCGTCGAAGAGCTGCGCGTGGGGATCGACTGCGTTGATGTAGGTCACCAGGCAGGCGGCCGACTGGGATTCGCCCGCCGCCAGGATCTGCGTCGGTGCCAGTCCGCCAAGCGGGTTCTCGTCGCTCGGCAGCTGCAGCAACCGGCCGACCTGCGTGAAGATGTCGAAGGACCAGGCGTCGCCGGGATGCTCGAGGTCCTTGTAGCGCTCGGGTGCTAACAGCTTCAGGTGGATGCTCTCGACGAAGCC
>DATCEZ010000240.1:0-4770 GCA_036509775.1 Acidimicrobiales bacterium | reverse complement strand
ATGTACACGGGGGCGGCTACGGCACGGCGGCCCGCGACGCCATCCGCATCCACTTCAAGTTGGTGCCCGACATGGGGCCGGCCACGGAGCGGGGTGCCGCCTACGTGGGGAGCGACGACGCCACCGCCTTGCACGCGGAGTGGCGGGCGGCGGCGGTCGGCGAGACCTCGGACCTGTTCGACCCTGGATTCGGCGTGCTGGAGGCGGCCCACACCGACGGCGACGGTAACCTGCTGCGCTTCGGCTCGCCCGTCGAGCCTTGACGACCGGCCCACCCGATGGGAGTTATACTTGGCACCGTGATGAAGGCCACCGCATTCGACCTGCTGCTTACCTGACGGCGAACGCCACATAGCGTTCGCTCGCAACCTCCTGCGCCGAAAGGCCAGGAGGTTTTTTGTTGGGCCGGTAGCGGTTCGGGTCGATGGATTCGACGAGGAAGAAGGGAAGAAGACCGATGGCAGAGGGACGACAGAGAGGGAGTGGTGACGACATGGAGCGGGGTCACCTGGCCCTGCCCTGCGACCCGTCACCGATGCACTTCGACAAGTACCGCTCGCACGTGCCGCTCGTGCTGCACGACCGCACCTGGGCCGACCGCCAGTTCACCCGGGCCCCCCGCTGGGCCAGCGTCGACCTCCGCGACGGCAACCAGGCCCTGATCGACCCCATGGACCCCGAGCGCAAGCTGGCGCTCTTCCAGACGCTGGTCGACGTGGGGTTCAAGGAGATTGAGGTGGGCTTTCCGTCCGCCTCCCAGACGGACTACGACTTCCAGCGGCTGATCATCGACGAGGACCTGATCCCCGACGACGTCGAGATCCAGGTGCTCGTGCAGTGCCGTCAGGAACTCATTGAGCGCACCTTCGAGTCGCTGGCCGGCGCACGGCGCGCCGTCGTGCACTTCTACAACTCGGTGTCCGAGCTGCAGCGCCGTGTGGTGTTCGGCCTCGACAAGCCCGGCATCATCGACATAGCGGTGAAGGCGGCCGAGCAGTGCAAGACGTACGAGGCACAGCTGCAGGGAACGGCCATCCGCTACGAGTACTCGCCCGAGAGCTTCACGGGGACCGAGCCCGAGTTCGCCGTCGAAATCTGCGAGGCCGTGATGGACGTCATTCGGCCGACGCCCGAGGCGCCGATGATCCTCAACTTGCCGGCCACGGTGGAGATGTACAGCCCCAACGTGTACGCCGACGTGATCGAGTGGTTCGGACGCACCATCAAGGATCGGGACGCCATTGTGCTCAGCCTGCACCCGCACAACGACCGCGGCACCGCGGTAGCGGCGGCCGAGCTGGCCGTGCTGGCGGGTGCGGACCGCGTGGAGGGCACGTTGTTCGGCAACGGCGAGCGTACCGGCAACGTCGACATCGTCACCCTGGCCATGAACTTGTTCTCGCAGGGGATCGACCCGGCGCTGGACTTCGGCGACATTGAGAAGGTGCGCCGGGTGGCCGAGTACGCCACACGGCTGCCGGTCCACCCACGCCACCCCTACGCCGGGGACCTGGTGTACACGGCCTTCTCCGGCTCACACCAGGACGCCATTAAGAAGGGGATGGCCGCCGTGGGGGCGGACTACACCGAGTGGGAGGTTCCCTACCTCCCCATCGACCCCAAGCACACGGGCCGCACCTACGAGGCGATCATTCAGGTGAACAGCCAGTCGGGCAAGGGCGGTGTGGCCTACGTGATGGACATCGACCACGGGCTCGACCTGCCGCGCCGGCTGCAGGTCGAGTTCTCCAAGCACGTGCAGGAGATCACCGAGGCCAGCGGGACGGTCATCCCCTCGGGGAAGATGCGCGACGTCTTCGAGGAGATCTACCTGCCCGAGGACGCCGGACTGCGCCTGATCACGAGCGAGGTCTCCACCGGCAAGGGCCAGACCAGCGTGACGGCGCAACTGCTCGTCGACGGCCAGCACCAAACGGTGACCGGTCAGGGCAACGGGCCGATTGATGCGCTGGTCAGTGCCCTGAAGGCCGACCTCGGTATTGTGCTGGAAGTGAAGGACTACTCCGAGCACGCGCTGACCGAGGGCTCGGGTGCGTCAGCGGTGGCGTACGTGGAGTGCGCCGGCGCCGACGGGACGACCTGGTGGGGCGTAGGCCGCGACTCGTCCATCCTCGATGCCTCGCTGGGCGCCGTCGTCTCGGCGGCGAATCGGGCTCGCCAAGGGTGATCCGACCGGCGGTCGAGGCGGACGTCCCCGAACTGGTGGCGATGATCCGCGAGCTGGCGGACTTCGAGAACCTTTCGGACCAGGTCTCGATCACCGAGGACGCCCTGGCGCAGACGCTCTTCGGGCCCCCGGCGATGGCCCAGGACTGGGTAGTGGAGGAGTCCGGGGCGTTGGTGGGCCATGCCCTCTGGTACCGGACGTTCTCGACCTTCCTGGGCCGGACGGGCATCTGGTTGGAGGACATTTACGTCCGGCCGGAGCATCGCCGGCAGGGCTACGCCACCGAGCTCCTGACCCGGCTGCGCCAGGAGACGGACGGCCGCCTGGAGTGGGACGTCCTCGAGTGGAACGTCCCGGCCATGGACTTCTACCAGCGCCTCGGCGCCCGCCCCATGGCGGGCTGGACCCGTTACCGCTGGTTCGAGGGGTAGCCCCCGCTAATCTGTTAGGGAGATAGAAAGTATCTTCCTAAGCTGCTTGACAGATCATCGCTCCAAGCGTCACTCTGGCTGTGGGAAGAGTGAGACGGAAGGGGCAGAAATGCATTTGCTCAAGGATGATTTGCGGGAGTTGGATCTGTTTTCCGAGGCCAGCCGGTCGGAGTTGGCCGTCATTGCACGGCAGCTGACCAGGCTGAAGGTCAAGGCGGGCCGGGTCCTCGTACGCGAGGGCGGCATCGGCAACGAGTTCATGATCATGGTCAGCGGCATGGCCGAAGTGACCCAGGGCGGCGAGAGCATCGCCACCATCGGCCGGGGTGACCTGGTCGGCGAAATGGCGATCCTGCAGCCCCTCGGCTCGGGCCGTCGCAACGCCACGGTGACGGCGATCACCGATTGCGAGATCTACGCCGGGTCTGCGGCCGAGTTCCGCCGGATCATGGAGGCCGCCCCCTCGGTGGCTGCGAAGGTCCGGGAGACGATCGCCTCCAGGACGCCGGCGCCGGCGCTGGTCGCCACGGCTGCCTAAGTCGACCCACCCGACGGCGGGGCCCCTCGGTCTCGCCGTCGAGGTGAGCGGGCCGGGAGTTGCCCGCTTGGTAACCATTTGGTTACGGTAACCAACGTGTTACCTGTGTCCGGCGTCGCCGCCGCCCCCGTGGACCGGCCACGCTGATGCCCAGCACCGATCCGTTCGATGCGCTGGGCGATGCGAACCGCCGGGAGATCCTGCGTCTCCTGAGCGAGGGCGACAAGCCGGTCCACGAGATCGCCTCCGCTCTGCCGATCAGCCGTCCCGCCGTGTCGCGGCACCTGCGTCTGCTCAAAGATGCGGGATTGGTGGCCGAGCGGGCCGACGGGAACCGCCGGATCTACCACCTGGAGGGTGGGGGCGTGCGGGCGGTCCAGGACTACCTCGAAGGCGTCTGGGGCGAGGCGGCGGCTCGCTTCCGCTTGTTGGCGGAGAACACCAACCCCGCCCACTCAGTCAGGGCCCCTTCCGTCATGACATCGCCGCTGCGTCTCAGCTTCGACGTCGACTGCGCGCCCGACCACGCCTTCAGCGTGTGGACCTCGAAGATCGGGACCTGGTGGCCCCGTGACCACACCGTGAGCGGAGATGCGGCGGAGGTGGTCCTCGAGGCCGGGACTGGCGGCCGGATCTACGAACGCACCGCGGGCGGCGCGCGTCACGAATGGGGCGAGGTCACCGTGTGGGAGCCGCCCCACCGTCTCTCCTACCTCTGGCACATCGGGCGCGAGCGCGCCGCGGCCACCGAGGTGGCGATCACCTTCGTCGACGAGGGAGGCACACGCACCCGGGTCGAAATTGAGCACACCGGGTGGGAGGCGTTGGGTGACGACGCGGACGTCTGGCGGGACAAGAACCGCGGTGGGTGGGATGCCTTGCTGCCGCACTTCGTGGCCGCGGTAACGGAAGGGAGCTGACCAATGGCGACCGGGAGCAAAAATGACCCCTGGGTGCTGAAGACCCCACCGGGGAGCTCGGAGTACACCATGTACCGGGACGAGCAGGCCGAGCCTCCGCTGCTGATCTGCCAGGTGGGCTCGACGAAGCTCACCTACGACCTGCGGGCGACTCAGGACCTGCACCACTGGCTGAGCGAGCAGGGCGACTGGGTGCCGCTCGGGGCGGCCGACGAGAAGAAGGATGCCGCCGAGGGCACGGTCGAGGCGTTCGGGCGTTCGCCGGCCAACCCCGTGGGCGGCTGGTACGGCCAACGCAAGGGCTATCGGGGCCGCTTCGGCATGTACCTCCCACCCCTGCTGGAGGCACTTGGCCTGGCCGAGGTCACGCACGACGCCCGAAACAACCGCATGCGCGCCATCTGATCGAGACGAGAACAAGGAGCAGCACCATGCCAACGACCAGGGTGATCCGGTACCGCACCAAGCCCGAGTACGCCGACGAGAACGAGCGGCTGGTCCGTGGGGTCTTCGCCGAACTGGCCGACGAGGATCCTGCGGGGCTGCGCTACGCGACGTTCCGTCTCGCTGACGGCGTGAGCTTCGTCCATGTCGCCGTGACCGACGGTGACGAGAACCCTTTGACGTCATCCCCGGCTTTCGCGGCGTTCCAAGCCGACATCGGCGAGCGCTGCGCCGAGGGTCCGACCCCGG
>DATCEZ010000239.1:0-11444 GCA_036509775.1 Acidimicrobiales bacterium | reverse complement strand
CCCGCCGCGGCGCTGCGGCGGTCGTCGGGGCCGGGCGAGGAGAGCGGGTCGTCTTCTTGGCGGGCCCTCCTGCCGCGGGGGTTGCGGCCTTCTTGGCGGCCGCCTTGGCCGGCGTCGCCTTCTTGGTCGCGGCCTGCTTCTTCGCCGCTGCCTTGGCCGTCCGCGGCGCCTTCTTGGGGCCGTCGGGCCCGGGGGTCTCGTCGGGAGGCGTCACGAAGGCATCGTAGGTCCCCCGCCGGGGCCTCTGACCAGCGGCGCGGATGTGCCTGGCCTGGGAGTCGCATGGTAGAAACGGAACTCAGTGGTCCAGTACCTCCCCATCCTCATTCTGGGCGTGCTCGCCCTCGCGTTCACCGTCTTCTCGCTGGTGTCCTCAGCGATGCTCGCGCCGCGCAAAAAGCCGAGCGCGGCGAAGCTGGCGCCGTACGAATGCGGCATTGTCCCCAGCCAGGATCCGCCCCAACGCTTTCCGGTGCGCTTCTACCTGGTCTCCATGATCTTCATCATCTTCGACATCGAGATCGTGTTCCTCTACCCCTGGGCGGTGGTGTTCCACCAGATCGCCACGTTCGGCCTGATCGAGGTGATCGTCTTTGCCGCCGTGGTCTTCGTGTCCTTCCTCTACCTGATCTCCAACGGAGCGCTCACCTGGGGGCCGGCGAAGACCCTGCAGTCGGGTCTGCCGGCCCGCACGTCCGAGTCGACGATCACCCGCATCAGCGCGTCGAAGACCCCCGGCGAGGCGGCCTGACCGATGGGGTTCGAGGATCTTCAGCACAATTTCCTGACCGGTCGCATGGAGGACCTGGTCAAGTGGGCCAGGCGGAACAGCGTCTGGCCGGCCACGTTCGGTCTCGCCTGCTGTGCCATTGAGATGATCTCGGTCGGGGCCGCCGACTACGACATCAGCCGGCTCGGCATGGAGGTCTTCCGGGGCTCGCCGCGCCAGGCCGACCTCATGATTGTGGCGGGGCGGGTCTCGCAGAAGATGGCTCCAGTCCTCCGCCAGATCTACGACCAGATGATGGAGCCCAAGTGGGTCATCTCCATGGGCGTCTGCGCATCGACGGGTGGGATGTTCAACAACTACGCCATCGTGCAGGGGGTGGACCAGATCGTCCCGGTGGACGTCTACGCCCCCGGCTGCCCACCGTCGCCCGAGACGCTCCTGCACGCCATCCTGACGCTGCACGAGAAGATCCGCACCGGCGAAATCACCCGGCGCCCCGGATCCTCCGTGCCGGCCGGCGAGCAGGCCACCGGTGGCTGGGTGCCGACCGTGCCCGACGCCGTGCGGGTGGCCACACCACGGTGACCGGGACGACCCCGACGACCTCGCCGGTGGCCTCCCCCGCCAGTGTGCTCCCCGAGGTGCCACGGCTCCCGGACCGGCTGGTGGATCAGCTGGCCTTTCCGCGCCGCGAGACCTACAAGCAGATGGTGGCCGCCTTTCGCCAGGCCGGCTTTGAAATGTGCAGCGACCTCTGCGCGGTGGACTACCTGAGCCACCCCGGCCGTTCCCTGCCGGAGGGGACGACGGCCGAGCGCTTCGAGGTCGTCGTCAACCTCCTGTCGCTCTCGTCCCGCCAGCGCGTGCGGATCAGGGTGCAGGTGCCCGAGTCCGACCCGACCATCGACAGCGTGGTGGACATCTACCCGGGCGCCGACTCCATGGAGCGCGAGGCGTTCGACCTGATGGGGATCATCTTCGAGGGCCACCCCGACATGACGCGCATCCTGATGCCCGATGACTGGGAGGGCCACCCCCTGCGCAAGGACTACGGCGTCGGTCGCGTGCCCGTGCAGTTCAAGGAAGCGCCGGGACCGCGGTGAGCGATCACGACCACACGCACCGGCCCGCAGACGTGCACGAGGGCGAGACCCCCGCCGAGGCGGCCGCCCGCTACGAGGCTGAAGAAGAGGCTCTGATTGCGGAGACCTCGGAGGGCGTCCAGGGCCTCCGGGACCGCACCACCACCAGCGCCGGCGAGCTGCGCCAGGAGGTGGGCGCAGTCCTGCGCCTCCCCGAGGGCGGGTACGCAGATCCGTCCGACATCGACATTGAGCGCCGTGACGACGAGACGACGATCATCAACATGGGGCCCCAACACCCTTCCACCCACGGCGTGTTGCGCCTCATGCTCGAGTTGGACGGCGAGACGATCCTGCGCACGAAGCCCATCATCGGGTACCTCCACACCGGCATGGAGAAGCAGGGTGAGGAGCTGACCTACGTCCAGGGCTCGACCAACGTGACCCGGATGGACTATCTGTCCCCGCTCCACAACGAGCTGGTGTTCTCGTTGGCCACCGAGGCGCTCCTGGACGTGGAGATACCCCCGCGCGCCACCTGGATCCGGATGTTGATGACCGAGCTGAACCGGGTGTCGTCCCACCTGCTGTGGGTGGCCACCAACGGCGGGGACCTCGGCTCCACCTCCATGTTGATCTACGGCTTCCGTGAGCGCGAAATGGTCCTCGCCTTCTTCGAGAAGACGACCGGGCTGCGCATGAACACCAACTACATCCGCCCGGGAGGCGTCGCCGCCGACCTGCCCGACGGCTGGCAGGACGACGTCGAGATCATCTGCGAGACGATCCTCGCTCGCACCTACGAGTACGACGAGCTGATCACGGGCCAGCCCATCTTCCGCGAGCGGACCGAGGCAGTGGGCAACATCTCGGCCGAGGAGGCGCTGGCGCTCTCGGTGACCGGGCCCATTCTGCGCTCCACCGGCGTGCCATGGGACCTGCGCCGGACCATGCCGTACCTGGCCTACGACAAGCTCGACTTCGACGTCATCGTGGGAACCTACGGCGACAACTTCGACCGTTACTCGGTGCGCCTCAATGAGATCCGAGAGTCCATCAAGATGATCCGCCAGATCGCGGACATGATGCCGCCAGGCGACTTCCGCGTGCAGGACCGCAAGGTGACGCCGCCGCCCCGCGCCCGCATCGACGAGAGCATGGAGGCGCTCATCCACCACTTCAAGATCTTCACCGAGGGCTTCCGGGTGCCCGAGGGCGAGGTCTACGTGGCGGTCGAGTCCCCCCGGGGCGAACTGGGTTGCTACATGGTCTCGGACGGGACGTCGAAGCCCTTCCGCATGCACATCCGTGCGCCGAGCTTCGTCAACCTGCAGGCCCTCCCCTTGCTGCTGCGCGGCGGCACCATGGCCGACGCGGTCGCCGTCATCTCCTCTGTCGATCCGGTCATGGGAGAGGTGGACCGGTGAGCCATCTCAACGCGGAAATTCGGCAGCAGGCCGAGCAGCTGGTCGCGCTCTACCCCGAGAAGCGCTCTGCACTCATCCCGCTGTGCCACCTGGCCCAGGAGCAGGACGGCTGGCTGGTCCCCGAGGCCGTGAGCGAAATTGCCGAGCTCTGTGGCGTGACCGCGGCCGAGGTGCAGGGGACCGCGAGCTTCTACGACATGTTGCACACCGAGCCGGTCGGCACCTACGCCGTGGCGGTGTGCACCAACATCGCCTGCCTGCTGGGCGGCGCGCTCGAGTTGCTGGAGCACGCCGAATCGACCCTCGGTGTTCGTGCCGGCGGGACCACGCCCGATGGCGTGTTCACCCTGCACGAGGCCGAATGCCTGGCCGACTGCGACAAGACGCCGTGCGTGCAGGTCAACCACCGCTACGTGGGGGCGCAGACGCCGGCCAGCTTCGACGCCCTGGTGGACGACCTCCGGGCCGGTCGCCTGGCCGACACGGTGCCGAGCCACGGCACCCTGGTCCGGGTGCGCCGCACCGTGGGCCTGCAGGCCGACCGCACCGCCATCAAGACCGAGCGCGCCACGGTGGCCCAGGAGCAGGCGGCCCGGGCCGCCACCGCAGCCGCCGCCGGCGAAGGGGAGAAGAAGGCCTGATGGCCATCACCGACGCCCCGAAAATCGTCACGGCCCGACTCGGCTACGACGACTCCTTCACGCTGGAGCGCTACCTCGCGACGGGCGGCTACACCGGGCTGCGCAAGGCGCTGACCATGACGCCCGAGGCGGTGGCGGCCGAGGTCGACGCGGCCAGCCTGCTGGGCCGGGGCGGTGCCGGCTTCCCGGCCGGGCGCAAGTGGTCGATGCTGCGCAAGAACCCGCTGACCTACCTGGTGATCAACGGGGACGAGTCCGAGCCGGCCACCTTCAAGGACCACATGCTCATTGAGGGCGACCCGCACCAGATCCTCGAAGGCGTGCTCATTTCGGCCTACGCCTTGCAGGTCAGCCAGGCCTTCATCTACCTGCGCGGCGAGTTCGCGCTGGGCCTCGAGCGCCTGCAGACGGCGCTGAACGAGGCCTACGCCCATGGCGCCGTAGGGAGCAACATCTTCGACTCCGGCTTCTCGCTCGACATCGTCGTGCACCCGGGCGCCGGCGCCTACATCTGCGGCGAGGAGACGGCGCTGCTCGAGTCGCTCGAGGGCAAGCGCGGCTTCCCCCGCATTAAGCCTCCGTTCTTCCCGGCCGCCGTCGGCCTCTACGGCGAGCCCACCGTGGTCAACAACGTCGAGACCATGGCCAACATCCCCTGGATCGTGAACAACGGCGGCGCCGCGTTCGCCGCCCTGGGCGCCGGCCGCTCCACCGGGACGCGCCTGTTCGCTCTGGCCGGCCACGTGCGCAACCCGGGCAACTACGAGCTCGAGATGGTCAAGACCACGTTCCGCGACCTGATCTACGCACCCGTGCTCGGTGGGGGCATCCGCGGCTCCAACACCCTCAAGGCGTTCATCCCCGGCGGCGTGTCGGCCCCGTGGTTCGCCCCGGAGCAGGTCGACCTGCCCCTCGGCCAGGACGAGGTCGGCAACGCCGGCTCCATGCTCGGCTCGGGCTCCGTCGTCGTCATGGACTCGGCCACCTGCATGGTGCGCGCCGCCTGGCGCATCACGAAGTTCTTCTCCCGCGAATCGTGCGGGCAGTGCACGCCCTGCCGCGAAGGGTCGGGCTGGCTGGAACGCATCATGTACCGAATTGAGAATGGCGACGGGCGCGAGGAAGATCTGGACCTCCTCATGGACCTGTGCGACAACATCTCTCCCGGCGTGGCCTGGCCGCCCCAGCAGACGACTATCTGCGTCCTCGGGCCGTCGATCCCGTCGTCCATCGCGTCGGGCATCCGCATGTTCCGCGACGAGTTCCTGGTGCACGTGAAGGAAGGGGGATGTCCCTTTGACTGACACGAGCAAGACCAAGAGCCCGACCGACGCGCTGGCGTCCGAGGCCAAGGACGACGGGACGCACACCTTCACGCTGGACGGCCGCGAGGTCAGCGCCAAGAAGGGCGAGCTGCTCATTGCCGCGGCCGAGCGGGCCGGGACCTACATCCCGCGCTTCTGCTACCACCCGCGCATGGAGCCCGTCGGCATGTGCCGCATGTGCCTGGTCGAGGTGGAGGGCCCGCGCGGCGCCACTCTGCAGCCGGCCTGCTTCATCGAGGCCGGCGAGGGCATGGTCGTCGACACGACGTCGGAGAAGGTCAAGAAGGCGCAGGACGGTGTCCTCGAGTTCCTCCTCGCCAACCACCCGCTCGACTGCCCGGTCTGCGACAAGGGCGGCGAGTGTCCGCTGCAGGACCAGACGCTGGCCTACGGGCCGGGCGAGACCCGCTTCATCGAAGAGAAGCGCCACTTCGAGAAGCCCATCGCCATTTCGGACCTGGTCCTGCTCGATCGCGAGCGCTGCATTCAATGCGCCCGCTGCACCCGCTTCGCCTCCGACGTGGCCGGCGAGGCGCAGATCGACTTCGCCGGACGGGGCGACCGCGTCGAGGTCTCGACGTTCCCCACCGAGCCCTTCTCCTCGTACTTCAGCGGGAACACCGTGCAGATCTGCCCGGTGGGCGCGCTCACCGCGACGCCCTACCGCTTCACCGCCCGCCCCTGGGACCTCGATCAGGTCGAGTCCACCTGCACCGCCTGCTCCGTTGGCTGCCGGGTGGCCGTGCAGTCGTCGCAGAACCGCCTCACCCGGCTGCTCGGCATCGACTCCGAGCCGGTCAACCACGGCTGGCTCTGCGACAAGGGCCGCTTCTCCTTCGAGTCGGTCAACGGTGACGAGGTCGACAACGGCCCCGAGCAGCCGAGCGAGGTGGCCGACGAGGCCGTCGACGTGGTGCCGGCCACCGCATCGCAGGTCGTCAGCCTCGGGGCGAGCCGGGGCCAGTTCCTCGGTGAGGCGCGCGAGACGGGACGCTTCGAGCACGGTCGCCTGGTGGAGCCGCGTGTCCGCAAGGAGGGCGAGCTGGTCGCCGTCAGCTGGGGCGAGGCCCTGACCGCCGCCGCGGCCGGTCTCTCCGCCGCCAAGAGTGCCGGTGGCGCCGGTGCGGTGGCGCTGATCGGCGGGGCCCGGCTGACCAACGAGGCGGCCTACGCCTGGGCCAAGCTGGCCAAGGGTGTCATCGGCACCGATTCGGTCGACGCCCAGCTGGGCGACGGACTGCCCGCAGAACTCGTGCTGGGCCTGCCTCGGGCCACCATCGACGAGGCCTGCGCCGCGCCGGTGCTCGTCACCCTGGCCGGCGACCTGCGCGAGGAGCTGCCGGTCCTCTTCCTGCGCCTGCGCGAGGCCGTGGTCGGGGGCAGCACGCAACTGATTGAGGTCGCACCCGAGCCGACCGCGCTGACCGCGCTGGCCACCACGTCGCTGCGCCTGCGCCCGGGCGACGCGCCGCAGATAGCGCGCGCGCTGACCGGCGACAGCGCGGCGCTGACCGCGTTGGACGCACACCCCGAGGGGGCGGCGGTGACGACGGACCAGCTCGAGACCGCGCGCGGCCTGCTGGCGGCCCACCCCGACGGCGAGGGTGTCGTGATCGTGGCCGGCCGCACGTCTTACGCCGAGGCCGGCGAGGTCGCGGCCGAGGCGATCCGCGTCCTGGCGGCCGCGCTGCCGAAAGCCACCTTCCTGCCGGCGCTGCGCCGGGGCAACGTCTTCGGTGCGCTCGACATGGGCCTGGCGCCGGGCTTGCTGCCGGGCCGGATCAGCCTGAGTGAAGGACGCCAGCGCTTCACGACCGCCTGGGGCTCGGTGCCGGCGAACACCGGCCTGTCTACGGCCGACATCCTCGCCTCCATGGCGGGTGAGGCGAAGGGTGGCACCGAAGGTCAGGGTGCGGCGGTGCGCGCACTGGTGTTGCTCGGGGCCGACCCGCTCGACGACTTCCCCGACCGCGCCGTGGCCGCCAAGGCGCTGGGCGCCGGGCACTTCGTAGTCGCCGTCACCGGTCACCCCTCCGAATCGGTGGACGCGCACGCCGACGTCGTGCTGCCCTGCGCGGTGACACACGAGCGCGCCGGCACGACGACCAACATCGAAGGTCGGGTCAGCCGCCTCGGTCCCAAGCTCTCGGCGCCCGGCTTCGCCTGGCCCGACTGGATGATCGCCGTCGAGCTCGCCGCGGCACTCGGTGCCGACCTCGGCCTCGCCAGTGACAACGACCTCTCGGACGAGCTCACCCGGACGGCGCCGGCCTACGCGGGGCTGACCCAGCAGGTGCTGCACTCGGACGTGGCGCACGACGGGATCCTCGTCCCGCTCACCGGCAACGAGGACCACCGCGACGACGTCAGCCCGATCGACCCCATGGCCCTGCCGGGGGTCGAGTCCGTCGAGCGCCAGGGTGCGCCGCCGCGCGTCGGCACCGGCGCCAGCAATCCCGCCTCCGAGCACATCGCCGAATTGGGGAGCCCGCCGCCCCTGCTTTCCGGGATTGGTACCGGCGGGGCCGAGCCGCTGCAGATCCCCAAGGCCGACAGCTACAGCCTGCGGCTGACCTCGGGCCGCCGCCTCTACGACGCCGGCAGCTCAGTCACCGGCTCGCCGTCGCTCACACCGCTGGTGCCCACCCTGGTGGTGCGGGCCAATCCCTACGACCTCGACCGTCTCGGTGCCAAGACGGGAGACCGCGTCAAGGTGCGTTCGGCCCGTGGCGAACTGATCCTGGCCGCCGAGTCCGACGAGGGCGTCGCCCGCGGCGTCGTCGCCATCGACTTCAACGTTCCCGGTGGCGAGAGCGCGCCGCCCAATGCGGTGGCCACGCTCATCGACAGCCGCCAGCTGGTGACCGACGTGCGACTGGAGTCGGTGTGATCGCCGCCGCCGCCCTCCTCTCCAATTCGGCCCCGCTGCTCACGCACAGCGCGGACAGCGGCAACGGCGACCCGCTCTTCTATTTCGGCCTCAACTGGCAGGTCTGGCTGATCCTGGCCATCAAGTGCCTGGTCGCCTTCGTGGCGCTGCTCGTCGCCACGGCGCTGATGATCTGGTTCGAGCGCAAGGTGATCTCGGACATGCAGAGCCGGGTGGGCCCGAACCGGGCCGGGCCCTGGGGCCTGCTGCAGACGCTGGCCGACGGCACCAAGCTCATCTTCAAGGAAGACCTCCTGCCCGACCGGGCGGACTCCTTCGTGTTCAAGCTGGCGCCTTATCTCTCGGTGATCCCCGCCGTGCTCGTCTTCACCGTCGTCCCCGTCGGGGGCGTGATCACCATCGGCAGTCACACCTTCGAGTTGCAGGTGGCCGACCCGCCCATCGGGATCCTGCTCGTACTGGCCATGTCGGGCATCGCCGTCTACGGCGTCATGCTGGCGGGCTGGTCCTCGGGGTCGAAGTACCCGTTGCTCGGCTCGGTGCGGGCGTCGGCTCAGGTCATCTCCTACGAGGCCGCGCTGGGCATGACCACGGTGATGGTGGTGCTGGTGACCGGTTCGCTCTCGACCCGGGCCATCGTGGCCTCGCAGTCGAACGGGTTCTGGAACTGGAACGTGATCCGTCTGGGCTTCCTGCCCTTCATCTTCTTCATGATCGCCATCACGGCTGAGCTGACCCGGCCGCCCTTCGACCTCACCGAGGCGGACACGGAGTTGGTCGGCGGCTTCCACACGGAGTACTCGTCCATCCGCTTCGGCCTGTTTTACCTGGCCGAGTTCATGAACACGATCACCATGTCGGCCATCGTCGTGACCCTGTTCTTCGGCGGCCCCAACGGCTACATCTTCCACATTCCCGGGGCCACCATCTACATGCCGATCATCTACTTCTTGTTGAAGACGGTGGCGTTCTGCTTCATCTACGTGTGGTTCCGTGCCGCCCTGCCCCGACTGCGCTACGACCAGCTGATGGACCTGGGCTGGAAGCGCCTCATCCCGCTCACGCTGGGCTGGCTGCTCCTGGTGGCCGGCATCGTCGCCTGGGGCTGGGCCGGCCTGTGGCTGGTGCCCATTGTGATCCTGGCCACCTTCCTGCTCGTGCGGGCCACCAAGCTGGGCAAGGGCCGCGGCGACGAGGACCTCATCATTCCGGCGATCGGGCGCCGGGTGACGCGGCCTCCCCGGCTGTCGACGGTCCCCGAACCAGTTTCCGGAGGGAAGGTCTGATGGGTGTTGGCGACGAAATCAAGGACCAGCTCTCCTTCCTGGGCGGCTTCAAGCTGACCTTCCAGCACCTGACGCGGCCGCGGGTCACGACCAAGTACCCCGACGAGAAGAAGCCCAAGCAGCCGCGTCAGCACGGTCGCCATGTCCTGAACCGTTACGAGGACGGCATGGAGAAGTGCATTGGCTGCGAGCTGTGCGCCGGCGTGTGCCCGGCCGACTGCATTTACGTGCGCGGGCTCGACAACCCCCCGGACCACCCGGTGTCGCCCGGCGAGCGTTACGGCTACGTCTACGAGATCAACTACCTGCGCTGCATCCACTGCGACATGTGCGTCGAGGCCTGCCCGACCGAGGCCATCACCGAGTCCAAGCTCTTCGAGTTCTCCTTCACCAACCGCTCCGACGCCATCTACACCAAGGAAGAGCTCGTGGTGAACGACGACGGCACGCCCAAGAAGCTGCCGTGGGAGGACTGGCGCGAGGGCGACGACAAAATGACATCCGGCTGGATGCGTGCCACGGCCCCCTCCGGCAACGCCGCCTACGAGGGCGAGGTCCAGTGGGAGGGCGAGCTCGGCTACGGCGTGCGCGCGCCCGAGGGCGGCCAGTCGACGCACCGCGACGACGAGGCCACCGGGTCCAAGCCGCTGCGCGAGGTGCTCGAGGCCCACCTGCTCGACCAGGACATCCCCCTGGCCCACCGCGGCATGCAGGGCCGCGTCTGGCGGGCCAAGGAGGGGGCGGCGGCGAATCGCAAGAAGATGGACGCCACACGGGCCCGGCTGAAGGACGTGCGGGCCACGCGCAAGGCGGCCAAGGCGGAGGCCAAGTCCGGCAAGGCCGATGCTGCGGCGGGCGAGGCGAAGGCCGCGGTCGAGAAGGCCGATGAGGCCATCACCGGCGCCGTCCCGACCGGGACCTTCGAGGGGAGCGACTGACCCATGCTCCACGCTGTGCCCCTGCTGGCTGCCACGCGCGCCACCTGGCCCGACATCCTGGTCTTCGCCGCCTCCGCCGCGGTGATCCTGGTCGGCGCCATCGGTGTCGTGACGTCGCGCAACCCGGTGCACGCCGCCCTCAGCTTGGTGATGACGCTCTTCGGTGTGGCCGTGCTCTTCATTGAGCAGGAGGCCGACTTCCTGGCCGCCGTGCAGATCATCGTCTACGCCGGTGCCATCGTCGTCCTGTTCCTCTTCGTGATCATGTTCCTCGGCGTGGACCGGGCCGAGGACACCTCCATCGAACCGTTGGCGGGCCAGCGCCCTCTCGCCGTCATCGCCTCCGTCATCACCCTCGGCGGCGTCCTGGCCATGGTGGCCACGGCGCACTGGGTCACCGGCGCCAAGCAGGTGGTAGGGCCGATCCAGGGCCACGTGGCCGGCCTGAACTCGCCGGCGGGGGAGCCGGCCCAGCTCGGCAAGCAGCTGTTCACCACCTACCTCTTCGCCTTCGAGGCCACCGCCGCCCTGCTGGTCATCGCCGTCGTCGGCGCCGTCGTGCTGGCCCGCCGGCCGCCGACGATCCACAGCGACCACGAGGACGGCGACAGCAGTGAGAGCAGCAACAGCAGCGAGAGCAGCGACAGCAGTGACAGCGAGTTGCCGGCATGAGCCTTTCGGGAGCCTGGTACATCGGGCTGGCCGCCATCGTCTTCACCATCGGTGCCATCGGCCTGTTGGTGCGGCGCAACGTCCTCATCATGTTCATGTGCATTGAGCTCATGCTCAACGCCGCCAACCTGACCTTCGTCACCTTCGCCCGCATGCTCAACGACATCGGCGGCCAGGCCATCGTGTTCTTCGTGCTGGTGGTGGCCGCGGCCGAGGTCGTGGTGGGGCTGGGCATTGTGGTGACCAACTTCCGCCGGCGCGAGACGACCGTGGCGGACGACCTGGACTCGTTGAAGGGCTGACCGGTGGTCCATCTCGCGTACCTCATGTTGCTGTTGCCCCTCGCGGGGTTTTTGTTCCTCGTGACCTTCGGTCGCCGTCTCGGCGACCCGGTCTCGGGCTACATCGGGACTATCGCCATCGGCGGCGCCTTCGTCGTGGCCTGCTTCGTGC
>DATCEZ010000238.1:0-10254 GCA_036509775.1 Acidimicrobiales bacterium | reverse complement strand
GAGTGGTGGGGGCGGGCGGCCCGGCGGGGCGCCAGCCCGGCGACCGCCGTCGCCTTCAACGTCGTGACCTTCTCGGCCGACATGCGCTGGAGCCTGCCGTCCATCACCTGCCCGACCCTCGTGTTCGCCCGCCTGGACAGCTACGCCCAACTGAGCGAGCACGGCCGCTACCTGTCCGAGCACATCGCCGGTGCCCGCCTGATCACGACGACGGGTCCAGACATCCTCCCCTGGTCGGGCGAGTTCGATTCCATCGTCGACGAGATGGAGGAGTTCGTCACGGGTGCGCGCGGGGTGCACGCCGCCACACGGCTGCTGGCCGCCGTGCTCTTCACCGACATTGTGGATTCGACCCTGCGCGCGGCTGAGGCGGGTGACCGCCAGTGGCGCGCCGTTCTCGACGAGTTCGACGTCAACGTGGGGCGCCTGCTGGCCCGCTACGACGGCACGCTCGTCAAGAACATGGGCGACGGGATTCTGGCCCGGTTCGCCGCGCCGGCCCAGGCGGTGCGCTGCGCCGAGGCAATGGTGCGGACAGCAGGCGACGCGGGGCTGCAACTGCGGGCCGGCCTGCACGCCGGCGAGGTGGAGCTGCGCGGCGACGACATCGGGGGCCTGGCCGTCCACATCGCCTCGCGGGTGAGCGCCATGGCGGGGCCGGGTGAGGTGCTCGTCACCGGGACGGTGCGCGACCTGGTGGTCGGCTCGGGCATCGTCTTCGACGACCGGGGCCGACACAACCTAAAGGGCCTGCCCGACGAATGGCAGGTCCTCGCGGTGGAGCGGGCCTGAGCCGTGAGCGACCCCACGTCCCGCGCCGGACGCACCAACCGGCGACACCGCCAGACCCAGATCCGCCGACGGCGGGCGGTGGTGCTGCTCGCACTGGTCCTCGTGGTGGCCGCTCTGGTGGTGACACTCTCGTCGGGCAGCTCCCCGCCGCCGCGCAGCTCGACATCGTCGTCGACGTCTACCTCGACGACCAGTGCCACCGCATCGGCATCGGGCTCGGCATCGGGCTCGTCGACCGCACGGGTCTCCCCCGGTGCCGGCACGCACCGGGGACGAACGACTGCCCTGGGCCCCCCGTCACTCGAAGCCGGCATAGAGCCCTGGCAGCTCGCCGCCCCGCTCTCTCGGGAGGCGCTCGTCGCTGTCGGGGGCCGGCTCCGCATTCTCGGTGGCCTGTCCCCGTCGGGGAGCTCCCTCAACGGCGCGTCCTGGCTCGACCCGGCGAGCGGAACGGTCACCCCGGCGGGCACCCTCGCCACTGTCGTCCACGACGGTGCGGGCGCGCAGATCGGCGCGACGTCCTACGTCTTCGGTGGCGGCTCGCCCGACACGTTCGCCACCGTGCAGTCGCTCGGCGCCGGGGCCGGGGCCGGCGCCGTCGCCGGCCACTTGCCGCAGCCCCGCTCCGACCTCGCCACCGCCGCCATCGGGCGCACGGTCTACATCGTGGGCGGTTACGACGGCACCACCTACGATCCCTCGGTCCTGGCCACGACGGACGGCTCCCGCTTCACGAGCGTGGCCAACCTGCCGGTGCCCGCGCGCTACCCCGCCGTCGTCGCGCTCGGCGGCCACGTGTTCGCGTTCGGGGGCCAGACGGGCAGCGGCGCCGGGAGCGCAGTGACGGCGACGGCGGACATTCAGGAGATCGATCCTGCGACCCACTCCGCGCACGTCGTCGGCACCCTGCCCCAGGCGCTGTACGGCGCAGCCGCCTTCGTGATCGACGGCCACATCTACCTCGCGGGTGGCCAGACCGGCAGCGGCCAGACGCTGACCCAGCTC
Organism: Acidimicrobiales bacterium; assembly: GCA_036509775.1. GTDB lineage: Bacteria > Actinomycetota > Acidimicrobiia > Acidimicrobiales > RAAP-2 > Bog-473. The sequence continues at coordinate 8,457 of DATCEZ010000238.1, read as the reverse complement.
TACGAATTCGACCAGCGCACCCATCGGGTCGCAGACGCCGGCCTGCTTCCTCAGGCAGTCGCCTTCGGCGGGTACGCCACGGTCGGCACTGGGAAGGCTGCCATTGGGTACCTCGTGGGCGGCGAGGTGGCCCAGCAGTCGGGCACTGACCAGGCCGGCATGGCGACGGGAACGTTGGCGAGCGTGATCTCCCTACGGCCGAGCTCATACGGCGGACCGGTCGGCGGAGCCGACGCGGGCGCGCCCTACCAGGGCCACCTGCTGATCGCCGACCGGGGCAACGACCGGCTGCTGGTGATCGACGCGGCACGCACCCTGCAGTGGCAGTACCCCTCGGCCACAATGCCGCCCCCGCCGGGAGGGTTCTACTTCCCCGACGACGCATTCTTCTTCCACAAGGGGACCGGGATCATCTCCAACCAGGAGGACAACCACACCATTGTCGAAATCGGTTACCCGTCTGGAAAGCTCCTCTGGCAGTACGGCCATCCCGGAAAGCCCGGCACGACGGCGGGCTACCTGAACCAGCCGGACGACGCGTACCTGCTCAAGAACGGCGAGATCACGGTGGCCGACGCAATGAACGACCGGATACTCTTCATTTCGCCGAGCGGGACGCCTTTGAGCCAGATCGGCACCAACGGGGTGGCAGTACACAACCCGCCCACGGGCGTGGGCTACCCCAACGGCGACACCCCCCTCGCCAACGGGAACGTGCTGGTCTCGGAGATCAACGGGTCGTGGATCACGGAGTACACGCCTGGCGGCCAGCTGGTGTGGACCGTGCAGCTTCGGACCGTCAACTATCCCTCCGATCCCCAACAGGTCGGCTCGAACCTCTACCTCCTCGCCGACTACGACCCACCCGCCGAGGGACGGATCCTGACCATCCGCCGCTCCGGCGCCGTCGTCTGGAAGTACGACGTCCTGTCCGGAGACGGGATGCTCAAGAAGCCGTCGCTGGCGGAGCAGCTGCCCAACGGCCTGATCATGGCGAACGACGACTACCGCAACCGCGTCGTCGTCATCGACCCGCGTGACGACAGCATTGTGTGGCAGTACGGGCTCACCGACACCTCGGGTACCGCGCCGGGGATGCTCAGCATCCCGGACGGCTTCGACCTGCTGCTCGCCAACGGCACCACCCCGACCCACCCGCAGACCGGCTGAGCATGACCGGGACGGAGGTCCCGCCCGTGCTAATCATTGGACGCCGATTGCTCGGGGCACCGTAGAGATCGGAGATCGCTGCATGGCACAACGGACTCGACCCGTCGCATCGAACCGCAACCCCGCTCAGGCGCCGACGGCCGGAGCGGGCAGACCGGGTGCACGCCGCCGCAGGCGAACGCGCTTCGACGCCCCGCCGCCACGGTCGTTTGCTCTCTCGGGGTGGGCCCTGCTGCCCCTCAGGGCCTTCCTCGGATTCACCTTCTGCTTCGCAGGGTTGCAGAAGCTGGCCAACCCGAACTTCTTCAACGCCAACAGCCCGTCCAGCATTCAGGCGCAGCTGATCGCGTCCATCCGGATCAGCCCTGTGCACATGTTGCTGGGGCACCTCCTCCGCTTCGCCGTGCCGATCGGCGTCGTGATTGCGCTGGCTGAGCTGGCCGTCGGGTTGGGGGCGCTGCTCGGGCTTTGGACCCGGGTGGCGGCAGTCGGCGGCATTCTCCTCTCCCTCACCCTCTTCCTCACGGTGAGCTTCCACTCTTCGCCGTACTACACCGGTGCCGACATCGTCTTCCTGTTCGCCTGGATCCCGCTCGTCCTGGCGGGCTCGGGCGGCGTGCTGTCTCTCGACGGGGTGATCGCCGCCAGGGTGGCGGCAGAGAACAAGAGCGGGCCGCCGACCGTCGTGCCGATCCGCTTCGAGCTGGTGCAGCAGGTCTGCGGCAACTACGAGGCCGACACGTGCCGCGCCCAGGGCGGACAACCCTGCGATGTGCGCCGCTGCCCGTTCCTGGTCGACGAGCGCGCCAGCATCGTGCAGCGGGGGCCCGACGCCGTGGACCGCCGGACCCTGGTCCTGGGGGGAACTGCCGTCGCCGCATCCGCCGTGATCGGGGCCGTGGCCGCGGGCGCCGCCGCCGGGCTCGGCCGGGCCGTTGGCGGCGCGCCGAGCCCCGGGGGTGCCGGTACGTCCGCCCTCTCTCCCACGGGGTCGGGCGCCGGCGCTGGGGCCACCTCGACGACGGCGCCCGCAGGGGCCACCTCGACGACGGCGCCCGCAGGGACGACCACGACTGCCGGGCCGGCCGCCGCTGGGACGCGTATCGGCCTGGCTAGCCAGGTGCCCGTTGGCGGCGCGGCCACCTTCACGGACCCGGCAACTGGTGATCCGGGACTCGTCCTGCAGCTCGCCAAGGACCAGTTCGTGGCCTACGACGCGATCTGCCCGCACGCCGGCTGCACGGTCGGGTACGCGAGCGGCGCCAAACTGATTGTGTGCCCGTGCCACGGCTCGGAGTTCGACCCCGCAACGGGCGCCGTGATCAGCCCGCCGGCCCCGCGGGGCCTCACGCCGATCCATGTGGCGGTCAGCGCCGACGGCTCGCTGCTCGCCGACGGCTGAACGCCGGCCGGCCGGCGACCTGGCTGGGCCTCCGCTGGGCGGCACTTCGGGGCCGACCGTGCCCCGCTGTTTGAATGGTGTGCATGACTCTCTATGCGTTGGGCGACGAGCGTCCGCGGATCCACCCGGATGCCTACATCCACCCCCAAGCGGTCCTCATCGGCGAGGTCTGCGTCGGGCCGAGCTCGAGCGTATGGCCGGGTGTCGTCATCCGTGCCGACAACGGTCCGATCGTGATCGGTGCACGGACATCCGTGCAGGACGGCGCCATCGTCCATACCCAGCTCGAGAGACAGACGCGCATCGGAGACGACTGCGTGATCGGCCACCTGGCGCATCTGGAGGGTTGCCACCTGGAGGACCTTGTGCTCATCGGTTCTGGTGCTGTCGTCCTCGAAGGAGTCGTGTGCCGCTCTGGCTCCCTCGTCGGGGCGGGAGCAGTCGTGACACCGGGGACGGAGGTTCCGGCCGGCGCCATGGCTCTCGGAGTTCCGGCCCGCATTCGGGAGAACGCGATCAGTCTCGATTCGGTGAAGATCAACGCGGATGCGTACTCCACGAGGCATCTGCCCCAGCATCGCGACGGCAGCCACGAAGTGTCACTGGCCGAATGCCTCGAGACCTGACGGCGGAGTAATCCCAGACCCTGGACTGCAAAAGGGGAACGTCCCGGACGCGTTGCACAGCCACCACCTGGCGCCCAACCCCGATGTCGGGACGTTCTTCCCTATTCGAGGCGACCCAACAGGCATATTCTCAAGTTCAGTACTTGAGAACTATGAGGCCTCGTCGAGGTGAGGTGAAGGAAGGTTCTCCCAACACGAGCACGCACTCAAGCGGCCTGAAGGAGGTCACCATGTGCAGAGGCAAGCAGATTCTCGGCCATGACGAGGCGGCCAACTGGCCGCGACATTCGTCGGACACCTCGGTGCGCCGCACCGGCCTGTTCGAAGGCCCAGACGGAGCAGAGGCCATGGCCGTCTCGAATGTGCTGGACCGACTGGACATCGACACCATGTGGTGCCCGGGGCCCGGCGACGCCCATGGTCCCCGGTGCTCGCTGGTCGAGAACGGCCAGTGCGATCTGCTCGAGAAGGCGGATTTCGTGATCAACAACCTGGGGACGGCCACTCCCTGCGGGGTTGCGGTGACCGACGCTGTCGACGCTGCTGCCAACGAGGACACGCCGGTCGCCGTGGTCGCCGGCTGGCAGCAGGCCGAGTCCATCCGCGGGCGCCTGTCCCGATCGACAGTCGTCGAAGGACCCCTGACGAGGCAGATCGTCCAGGAGGCCGCTCAGGCCCATTGACGTCACGATCCCTCAGAACGCCTACTTCGATGGGCGTCGGGGTTCGATCCGGATCTTTCCGCGGTGAGAGTCGGTCGGCACGGAAGCCGTCCCATCCGCTAACGCCTTGTCCTGGGCCGCCACATCGGCGAGCGTGGCCGACTGCAATCGTTCTCGCAGTGCCTCGCGTGCTGAGGACCACACCTTGTGGAGCGCGCAGACGTCGTCCCAGTGACACGGTCCGCCGCGCAGTGCGCATTCGCCGGCATCGAGTGGACCCTCCAGGGATTCGACGACCTCGCAGACGGTGATCGATCCGGGTGGGCGTCCGAGCGCGTAGCCACCCTTCGGGCCTGATCGCGAGACGACGAGCCCCGAACGCTGGAGATCCTGGAGGACGATCTGCAGGAACCCGACCGGGATGACCATGGCACTCCCGATCTCCGCGGCCTTGGTCCACTGGCTTCCGGCATTCGCCAGATAGATGAGTGCCCGAAGTCCGTAGTCCGTGCGATTCGTCGGGACGAGCTTCATGCGACAAGGAATCCTAAAGCGCCGTGCCAGAGGTTCTCTCCCGGCTCTGGCTGTTGACCACTCTGGTGATCGGGACCGGCCCGGCGACGCACATCGGCGCCGGGCCACCCTTCGCGGTGGGAGGAGTCCGACCACAGCCCGGAACGCCCAGGTCACGGGGCTAGCATGCGCGAAGGAGAAACGGGATGTAGCGCAGCTTGGCAGCGCGCCTGCTTTGGGAGCAGGAGGTCCGGGGTTCAAATCCCCGCATCCCGACTGGGCTCACTCACCCGCCTGGCGGTTCTAGGCCAAAATGCGGCGTGACTGACACCGGCGGCACCAAGACATCGGCGCGATCTGGCGGCCAGATCGTTCTGGTGACGCTGGCGGCGGCCCAGTTCCTCATGACCCTGGACACGTCGGTCATGAACGTCGCCATTGCGACCGTGGCCAAGGACGTCGGGACAACGGTCACAGGGATCCAGTTCGCCATCACCCTCTACACCCTCGTCATGGCGGCCTTCATGATCACGGGCGGCAAGATCGGCCAGATCATCGGGCGCAAACGGGCCTTCATGATCGGCTGTGTCATCTACGGGTGTGGCTCGGCCACCACCGCGGCAGCCAAGTCCCTACCGGTCCTCATCCTCGGCTGGTCCGTGTTGGAGGGGCTGGGCGCCGCGCTGATCATGCCGGCAGTCGTGGCACTGGTGGCAACGAACTTCGGACGTGCGGACCGGCCGCGGGCCTACGGGCTCGTCGCCTCGGCGGGCGCCGTCGCGGTTGCCGTCGGGCCGCTCGTGGGCGGCCTTTTCACGACATACGCCAGCTGGCGCTGGGTCTTCGTGGGCGAAGTCGTGCTTGTCCTCGGCATCCTCGGGCTGACGCGCCGGATAGCGGATTCGCCGGCCGTCCCCGGCGTGCGCCTCGACCCCGTGGGCACGCTGCTCTCCGCCGCCGGCCTGGGCGCCATTGTGTACGGCGTCATCCGATCGGGCACCTGGGGCTTCGTGCAACCCAAGCCGGACGCACCGCAGTGGCTGGGAATGTCGCCCGTGGTCTGGTTGCTCCTTGGGGGCGGCGCCATCTTGGCCCTCTTCGCATGGTGGGAGAACAGGCGACTGCAGCGCCACCAAGGAGCGCTGATCGACCCCAGCATGCTGAAAGTGCCCCGCCTCCAAGGTGGGCTGACGGCCTTCTTCTTCCAGTTCACGCTGCAGGCCGGACTCTTCTTCGTAATCCCTCTCTTCCTGTCGGTGGCCCTGGGCCTCTCCGCCGTTGCCACGGGTGTGCGCCTGCTTCCTCTGTCGATCACCCTCCTGGCCAGCGCGGTCGGCGTGCCGAAGCTCTTCCCGCACGCATCGCCACGTCGGATCGTGCAGATCGGTTTCGGGCTCCTCTTCCTCGGCATCGCCGTCCTCTTGGCGGCGCTGGACTCCGGAGCAGGCGCCGACATCGTGACCGGGCCGCTCCTGCTGGCCGGGCTCGGGATTGGCACCCTGGCCTCACAGCTCGGCGCCGTCACTGTCTCGGCTGTGCCCGACTCGCAGAGCGGCGAGGTCGGTGGTGTGCAGAACACCGTGACGAACCTGGGCGCGTCGATCGGCACCGCACTGTCCGGAGCGATCCTCATCGCAGTGCTCACCACAACCTTCTTCGGGTCTGTCGCCGACAACCCCGCCGTCCCCAAGGAGCTGGCCTCCAACGCTCAGGTCGAGCTGTCGAGCGGCATCCCGTTCGTGAGCGACGCCGACCTCAATGCTGTCCTGCAGAAGGCCGATGTCCCGCCGGCGACGGCGGACGCGGTTGTGGAAGAGAACGCGCACAGCCGGATCAACGGGCTGCGGGCTGCCCTGGCCGTCCTCGCCCTCATCGCGCTGATCGCCTTGGCCATGACCCGACGCCTGCCCACTGTCCAACCTGGTGACGAACAGCGCGACACCGAAGAGCTCGAGCCCGAACCGGCCTGAGCGATCGGCGGTGCTGCCATGCCTTCGAAACTCGTTCAGCTCCGGCGCAGCGTGACGCTGCACCAGCCCCGCTTGCGGCACGAGGGGCAGGTCATGCGGTGGTCGAAGCGACTGAAGGGGCGCCACACCGCCAGCGGAAACTGGAAGATCAGGAGGTCCAGCATGCCGATGCGGGACGTCTGCCGGCAACGCGCGCATTCCACCGTGACGCTGCCCCGCTCGTCGAGAGGATTGCCCGACGTCAGCGCCAGGCTGTCGGTCTCGGGAAGCGCTCCCGAATAGAGCGCATGCTTGCCAACGGGTAGTGCAGCCGAAAGGCCCGCTTCCGGCGAACCCGCCTCCCCCACCGACGGGACCCCGAACAGCGCCCGCTTGCCCAGAGGGTCAGGTGCCCGGTCGCTTCGCGACTCCGCCATGCCGCTCAGGCGGTCTGCATGGCGTCGTAGACGCGCGTCGAGAGCGCGCGGTAGGCCACGGCTCCCGGCGACGTCGGCGCGTGCTGCAGCACGGACTGCCCGAGCCCCGGCGCCTCCGCGAAGCGCACCGACTTCGGAACAGACGGCTGAAAGAGGGGCAGGCCGTAGCGCTCCTCGACCTCGGAGAGCACCTGACGAGAGTGGGTCGTGCGGGCGTCGAACATCGTCGGGATGACGCCGAGGACCTGGAGCTTCTCGTTGGCGAACTGACGCACGTCCTCAATCGTCTCGAGCAGCTGCCCGACACCGCGGTGACTCAGGGCCTCGCACTGCAGCGGGACGATCACGGCTTCTGCCGCAGTCAGGCCGTTGATCGTCAGCACGCCGAGTGAAGGCGGGCAGTCGATCAGGACCGCGTGGTAGTCGTCGAGCACCGGCGCCAAAGCTTGGGCCAGTACATGCTCGCGGCCCGTCCGGGTCAGGAGATGGACCTCCGCTCCGGCCAGATCGATGGTAGCCGGCGCCACGTCGAGGTTCGGCACGTCAGGCACGGTCTTGATGACATCGCTGAGCCGGGCCCGCCGGACCATGACGTCATGCAGCGACGAGTCGAGTTGATCGGGATCGAAGCCGAGCGAGTACGTGAGGCAGGCCTGCGGGTCGAGGTCCACCACGAGCACGCGACGCCCCTGTTGCGCCAGCGCCACACCCAACGACTGCACGGTCGTCGTCTTGGCCACGCCGCCCTTTTGATTCGCGACAGCGATGACCTTGAGCACCGTCGGAGTCTAGGACCGCCCGACCAGATTTCCCAGGGGGAATCTCGAGGCGTCCGGTGGATCAGCGGTAGGCCGCCTCCTGCAGGCCGACATCGGTCACGAAATTGCCCAGGGCCAGATTGACATCGTCCAGGTGGTAGCCCCAGGAGGGCCCGAGAGAGGCCGAGACGGTCGGGCGAGGGTCGGCTGCGACCGGGGTCGCCGTCACCTGCAACCACGATGCGCCGCCACTCTGCCGGCACTGTGCCGTGTAGAGGCCGGGGAAGGTCACCCACGGCGTCAGCACCCGCACGCCGGTGGTCCGCGCGGTGGCGCTCACAAAGTAGGGCTGCAGCGTGGCCACCGGCGAGGAGAAGTTGACGGGGTTGACGCACACCACCTGCTGCGACCCGGCCCCACCCTGGCCCGAGAGCAGGCTCACCCCGCTCCCCGCCCGGCCGAAGAGGGAGTTGGCCGGCGGGGGTGACCCGAAGGACGAATAGGCGATGACGCAACGGGTCTGCGATGCCGCGCTGCAGGCCGGGATGTTGCGGAAGGTGCCGCCGAAGAGCCGGCCTGTGGGAACCTGCACATTCCCCCCGAGGAGGATGGCGGTCACCATCCTTTTGCGCAGGCTCGGTGAGGGGTCGACCTGGGTCTGCAAGAGCCTGATGAGCATGGCCGAGCCCTGCGAATGCCCGATGAAGATGATGGGGCGGCCGTGGTTGTCATGAGCGAGATAGTCCCGCCAGGCCGACAGGAGGCTCGTGTAGGCGATGGCCAGGGCCGCCTTTCCCGCGTGGCCCAGCCCCGCCACGGTGACCTGGCGGTACATCGGGGCCCAGACGGTGCACCGCTGGGAGAATCGCGACGCCTGGACGATCGCCGCCGCCCGCTCGGCCGGCTGGACCGTGAGGTCTGCGTTGGTCCCGGGCTCGGT
>DATCEZ010000237.1:0-24982 GCA_036509775.1 Acidimicrobiales bacterium | reverse complement strand
GGACGATCCCGCCTCGGCGGCACGGTACGCGGCATCGATGGCGACGAGGAACCCGGTGAGGGTCTTGCCCGAACCCGTCGGCGAGGCCACCAGGACGTCGCTCCCCGCCGCGATGTGGGGCCAGGCCGCCGACTGGGGTGGTGTCGGCCCCGCCGGGAACCGGCGCGCGAACCAGCTGGCGACGGCCGGATGGAAGAGCGGGTCGGGAGAGGCGTCGGGCACCCTCCTATTCCACCAGGATGGAGTGACAGCCGCGGCCGCGGCACCGTGGCGGAGAGGTCCCGGCCGCCGGTACCGGTCAGGCGGCAGGCGGGCGGCGACCCCAGCAGGAGATCATCGGCGGCTGGGCCAGGTCCAACGTGCCGGCGGCCACGTTCGCCAGGTGCAGGGATATCTCGGCCTCGGTGGCGATGCCGTGCTCGAGGAGTTGGTCCGCAATGAGGTTGACGGTGGCCGTCTCGAGGTCGTTGCAGGCGGGATCGCTCACCGGGAAGGCGGCGTCGGCGCCCACCTGGACCAGGCCGGCAGCCCGGAGGCGGCGGGGCAGGGTGCGGCCGTAGGCCAGCTCCACCCCGCGCTCGGCCAGCAGCGTGCGGAATCCCCGGCGCATGCGGTTGGCCAGCTCCTGGGCGGGCCCGATCTCGTCGGGGCAGCTCAGGGGCTGCAGCGCCGGGTCGGCGTCCTCCACCAGCAGGACCCCGGCGGGACGGAGGGCGGCCACCATGGTGGCCAGGGCGGCGTCGCGCTCGGGCACGTGGACGAGGACGAGGCGGGCGTGGACCAGGTCGAAGGGGCCGTCCGGCGCCGGGTCGGCGGCGACGTCGTGCTCCATGACCGTGACGTTGGGGGCGGCGGCCTCGCCGGCCCACGACACGTTGATGTCGGAGGCCAGGACGTGGCCCGCCGGACCGACGCGTTCGGAGAGGAAGGACACCACCGAGGTGCCGCCCGCACCCACTTCCCAGCAGCGCCAGCCCGCGGCCAGGCCCAGGCCGTCCAGGTGCCGGAACGTGGCCGGGTCGAACAGCGTGGTGAAGGCGGTGAAGCGGTCCATCGCCTCGGGGGCGTCGTTGGACAGCAGGTAGCGCCCCGGCATTCCCGGAGAGGCAGTGCTCACGGTGCCGGCGTGCCCGCGGGCGCCGGCGTGGTGGCGCGCGGCGTGGTGGGCGGCATGGCGGGATGGGCGATGTCCTGTGAAGTCCCGACGTAGCGGTCCAGCACCGCGGCCACCTCCGAACGTCCCTCCTCAATGAGGGTGGCCGTCCCGGAGAAGTCGCGGTACTGACCCGACGGCTCGCCGCCCCCACTGAAGACGACCACCTCGACGCCCGGCGGGAGCGATGCCAGCTCCCGGACGAAGCGGGCGTGGATAGCCACGAAGAACGCGGTCAGTTGGGCCTCGAGCGGCCGGCGGGGCGCGGGTGGGTGGTAGTGCAGCGGCCCGCAGAGGAGCACATAGATGCGGTCACACCCCGCACCGATGGCCTGGCTGATCGGCACGTTGTTGACCACACCGCCGTCGACCAGCATGTCGCCGTCGATGATGACGGGCGGGAAGATCGACGGGATGGCCGAGGAGGCGAGAACGGCCTCGACGGCGGGGCCGTGGCCGATCCAGCGCTCCCGGCCGTCGGTGAGCGACGTGGTCACCACCTCAATGGGGATCGTCGCGTCCTCGAGATCCTCGTAGTCGATGCCCGCTTCGATGATGGCCCGCAGCCCGGTGTTGGCATGCACGGACAGGCGCTTCTGCAGGAAGGCCCAGGGGCCATCGAGCGGGCCGCGGGGAAAGATGTCGGTCCCCTTCAGGGCGCGCCAGATGTCGGCCATCCGCTCGGCGTTCTCGAGCGTCGGCTGCCCGGCATAGGACGCGCCGTTGATGGCGCCGACCGAGGCGCCGTAGACGCGATCGGCCCGGATGCCGCGCCGGATGAGTTCTTGGAGCATGCCCACCTGGACCGCCCCGCGGCTCCCACCGCCGGCGAAGACGAAGGCCGTCCGCTCCGGTAACGCGTTGCGCCCGTTGCCGCCGTGACGCCGTTGCGCCCACCTGGCGCGGGCGCGCTCGGTGAAGGAGGGCGCGGGCGCGCCCTCGAAGTGCTTCCCGTCACCGCTGGACCCGACCGGAGCGTTGCCGACCGGAAGGCTCACGACGATGCTCGGGGCGGATCGGGCGGCGACTGCACCCGCGACTGCTGGCGGGCGCGCCACGCCTTGCGACCGGCCATGTCGTGGCGCACCGCCCACCTGATCACGATGACCACCAGCGCGAGCATCGCCACCACGAAGATCCCGAAGATCACGAAGAAGGCGGTAGTGCCGGCCGACGCCAGCAGGAGCGCGGGTGTCATGTGCGTCTCAGGGTAGAGGACTGTCGGCAGAGGACTGTCACACCCCGTGGGCACACTGCACCGATGGTCCTCGTCGCACCCCGCCCCCTGCTCCGGCCTGCACCTCCCGAGGTTGCGGCGGCGGACGGCGGCACCGGAGCCGAGGTCCTGGCGCTGTTGCGCGGCGATACCGCCACCCGCCCCCGTTTCGACCCGGGTCTGGCCGGCGGGCTGCGGGCCTGGCTCGAGGATGCGGCCTACGACGTCGTCGTCGCCCGCGGCGAGCACGCCCCACCGCTCTTCCTGGGACCGCGGCAACTGCTCGGTTCCCACGACGAGCAGCAGGACGACAGCGGCGCGGCGACCGACCGGCGCGACACGGCGCGACTGGTACACGCACTGCTGCGCCAACTGGTCCACACCGGGGAGATCCACGATCCCCTGGCCGACGCGCTCGACGCCCTGCGGGCCTCGGGGGACGAGGCCGCCGTCCGGCAGATGGAGTCGTTGGCGCCGGCGGCGCGGACCGCGCTGGCCGAGACGCTCGCGCTCCATGCCCGGAACCTGCTCGCCCTGGTCCCCCGCTTCGCCCCTGGGTGGATGCCGCGCACCAACGACCGCGTCGCCATCCCGCTGGCCGGTGGGCGCATCGTCCTGCACGGGATGTTCGACCTCGTCGTCGGGCTGCCGCAACCGCGCACGGCGTCCCTCTGCGCGCTGGGCCTGTCGACCGGCGGCCCGTGGGCCGTGGCGCGACGCTCACTGCATTACCTGTCGTTGCTCGAGACCCTCCGCAGCGGCGCGCCTCCGTTCCGCCTGGCCCTGCTCGAGTCGGCGTCGGGGCGTTACGGCGTCGAGGACGTGCGCGAGGAACATCTCAGGGCGATCGCCTCGCACATCGCCGCCTGGCTGGCTCAGCCTGGTGCCGCGCATGGATAGGCGCCTCATGGACGCACTGGCGGAGCCGGTCGGTGCGGTCGACGCGGTGGCCTGGCGCTTCGCCCTCGAAGGAGCAAAGGCGAGACTGGCCGGCCTGGCCGTGCGGCGCGCCGGTGCCAACCGGTTCGGTGTGACCGACCACGAGGTGCGCACCGCCCTCAGCACCGAGAGCGGTGGGTCCGGCGACGGGGAGCCCTTCGCCTGGACGGCGCGCACGGCCCGACGCTCCATCGGGGTGGGCGCGGTGCGCCTCCTCTCCACAGGGTCTGCCCGCTCCCCCCTCGAAGCGGTGCGCTCCCGCTTGGACGAGTCCTCGCGCTGGGTGCGTGAGGGGAGCTCCTCGGCGACGCAGCTCGACCGCTGGGTCGACGGGCTCTCGGCGGCCGGACGGACCTCCGTCGGCGCCGAGGCAGTCACCTGGGCCACCCGCCTGTGGTGCGCGCTCGACTGGTCCTCGTTCTCCTCGCCACCCGAGATCGGCCGCGACCACTGGTGGGACAGCCCCCACTCCGCCCTGCTCGCTCTGCGTGGCCGGGCCGACGTGCGCACGGACGGCGCCCACCTCGTCGTGCTGTCGGGGCCCCGCCGGGGCTCGGTGCGGGCCGAGCTCGCCCTGGTCACCCTTGTCGAGTCCCTCCGCCTGCGGGGAGACGGTGGACCCGGGCGCGTCGTGGGTTGGTGGCCCGATTCGGGTCACCTGGTCCGGGTGGAGCCCGGACCGGCGACCCTCACGCTGGCCGCCGAAGCCGTCGAGCTGGCGCTGGGCGGGGCGGGGGCGTCGCTGCGATCAGCCGCCTGAATGGGAGCTGACCCAGGTCATCTATCGTTGGTACCCCCATGGAGACCCGCGATGACATCAGGAACGTGGCCATCGTGGCGCACGTCGACCACGGCAAGACGACCCTGGTCGACGCACTCCTGCGCCAGACCGGGGCCTTCGGCGCCCACCAGGAGGTGACCGACCGGGTCATGGACTCGGGCGACCTCGAACGCGAGAAGGGCATCACCATCCTGGCCAAGAACACGGCCGTGCGCTGGGGCGGCGTGAAGATGAACATCGTCGACACCCCGGGCCACGCCGACTTCGGCGGCGAGGTCGAACGTGGGCTGACCATGGTCGACGGGGTCCTGCTCCTGGTGGACGCGTCGGAGGGTCCGCTGCCCCAGACCCGCTTCGTCCTGCGCAAGACGCTCGAGGCCCGGCTCCCGGTCGTGCTCGTCATCAACAAGGTCGACCGGGCCGACGCCCGCATCGCCGAGGTCGTGCACCAGGTGGAGGAGCTGTTCCTCGACCTCGACGCCGACGAGGACCAGATCGACTTCCCGATCCTCTACGCCAACGCCAGGGCGGGCTGGGTCAGCACCGAGCCCGGCGTCGAGGGCGTCAACGTAGAGCCCCTGTTCAAGGCCATCATTGAGCACGTGCCCGCGCCCTCGTACGAGCCCGGCGAGGGCACCCAGGCACTGGTCTGCAACCTTTCGGCCTCCCCGTACGTCGGTCGGCTGGCCATCTGCCGGATCCACAACGGCACCCTGGTGAAGGGCAGCCAGGTGGCCTGGTGCCGCCTCGACGGGACGGTCGAGAAGGTGAAGATCACCGAGCTCTACATCACCGAGTCGCTCGAACAGGTGCCGGCCGAGTCGGCCGGCCCGGGCGAGATCGTGTCGGTGGCGGGCCTGGCCGAGGTCACCATCGGCGAGACGCTGGCTGACCCCGATCGGCCGGTGGCCCTCCCGGCCATCACGGTCGACGAGCCCAGCCTGGCCATGACCATCGGCATCAACACGTCGCCCCTGTCCGGGTTGGACGGCACGAAGCTGACCGCGCGCCTGCTCAAGGCCCGCCTGGACGCCGAGCTCGTGGGCAACGTGGCCATCCGGGTCGCCAACACCGACCGTCCCGACATGTGGGAGGTGCTCGGCCGGGGAGAGCTCCAACTCGCCGTCCTGGTCGAGACCATGCGCCGGGAGGGCTTCGAGCTCACGGTCGGCAAGCCCCAGGTCGTCACCCGTGAGATCGACGGCAAGGTATATGAGCCGGTGGAGCAGGTGAGCGTCGACGTGCCCGACGACTACCTCGGCGTCGTCACCCAGCTGCTGGCGCTGCGCAAGGGCACCATGCTCGAAATGGTCAACCACGGGACGGGATGGGTGCGCTTCGACTACAAGGTGCCGGCCCGTGGGCTGATCGGCTTCCGTACCGAATTCCTGACCGAGACCCGGGGCACCGGCATCCTCCACCACGTGTTCGACGGCTGGGAGCCGTGGCACGGCGACCTGCGGACCCGGCGCAACGGGTCGATGGTGGCCGACCGGCGGGGGCCCACCACCACGTTCGCCCTGATGAACCTCCAAGAGCGCGGCACGCTGATTGTGGGACCGGCCGAAGAGGTCTACGAGGGCATGATCGTCGGTGAGAACGCCCGGGCGGATGAGATGGACGTCAACCCGACCAAGGAGAAAAAGCTGAACAACATCCGTTCGGCGACGGCGGAGGACTTCGAACGGCTCACGCCCGCCATGACGTTCTCGCTGGAACAGGCGCTGGAGTTCATCAGCGAGGACGAGTGCGTCGAGGTGACGCCGAAGGCGGTACGGCTGCGCAAGGTGCTGCTCGACCAGGCCATCCGGGGTCGTCTGCGCAGCCGGTCCCGGGACGCGTCGCAACGCGAGCAGGCCTCGAAGGGCTGAAAGGGCGCCCGCCATGGTGATCGCGCGGACCGAGGGCTTCGACCACATCACCATCGTCGTCACCGACCTGCCCGAGGCGCGGCGCTTCTTCGGGCTCCTGGGCTTCGAGGAGAGCATTGCGGTCGTCGCCTCGGGCGAACGGGTGGCGGACTACATGGGGATCCCCGGCTGGGAATCCGACCACGTGACGCTGGTGCTCACGGGCGCCGACATGCACCAGGAGATACAGCTGCTCTTCTTCCATCAGCCGCCGATCGTGACGGACGACGGTGCGGGCAGGCTCGACCGGACGGGGTTCAACCACGTGTGCTTCCGGGTCAACGACCTGGCCGCCATGCTCGAGCACCTGGCGGCCAACGGGATCACACCGAGGAACAAGGTCCTCGACTACCACGACCGCAAGCTGGTGTTCCTCGACGGCCCGGGCGTGGTGGTGGAATTGGCGGAGTGGGCCGGCGGTTGAGCCGGGTGAGGGGGCGTCCTCACCTACCATGAGCCTCCTGGAGGGATGGCAGAGCGGACGAATGCACAGCTCTTGAAAAGCTGCGAGGCGCAAGCTTCCGTGGGTTCAAATCCCACTCCCTCCGCTGCCGCAGATCGGGCACACCCTGGCCGGTCCACCCGTGGCGAGCCGCGGGTTCCGCCATACTCAGTGCGTGGCAAAGCCCGCTGCATGCGGTCGGCGATCGCTTCGACGAGCTGGCGCTGCAGCACATCGACCTCATTGCGAAGGCGTCCGAGCTCCACTGAGTGAACGGGAATGGAACTGACCACGCAGATCCCCTCTCCGCCGAGCGACGCGCCCGCAGGGTCCTCGCCCGGTTCGGCCCGACACGCGCGGCCCCGACAGACCCTGTCGCGCCCCGGGCCCACCCTTTCTTCCGTTGTGCTGCTCTGCGCCATTGCGGCTGCGGTCATCGTCGGCACGTACGTCCGCCTCTGGCTGCTCGGCAACCAGGGCATCAACTCCGACGAGGCAACCGTCGGACTGATGGCGCACCAGATACTGCACGGACACTTCTCCACTTTCTATTGGGGGCAGAGCTACGGCAGCGGCGAGCCGTACTTCGTGGCGGCGACCTTCGCCTTGTTCGGGCAGTCGGCCTTCACCCTGAACCTTGCCCCCGCTCTGCTCGCCGCGGCGGCGGCAGTCGTCGTATGGCGCATCGGCCTCCGGCTCTTCTCGCCCTGGTGTGCCACGGCGAGCGCAGCCCTGACGTGGGTCTGGGGCGAAGCGGCGGTGTGGAATTCGGTCCGGGAAATCGGATTCCGGGGAGCGACGCTCCTCCTCGGACTCCTCGTTGTCCTCCTCGTTCTGCGCATTCAGTCGGCCCTGGTGGAGGGTGATCAGCATCTCGTCGACTGGTTCGGAGTCGGACTGTGTGCAGGAGTCGGATGGTGGTGCTCGCCCGAGATCATCTACTTCCTCGTTCCCGCGATCGTGGTCCTCGCAATCGAGTTGTTTCGCCATCGACGACGCCGCAGCTGGATCGCCCTCGGGACGGCGGTGCTCGCCTTTCTCCTCGGGTCCTCGCCCTGGCTCATTGCCACGGTCACCCGTGGGGGAACATTCAGCCAAGCGTCCTCACCCGTCGGCTACTTCGGTCGATTGCAGCTGTTCTTCACTCACGCCGTGCCCATCGCGCTCGGGTTGCGGGTCGAGGGCGCCGGCGCCTGGATCACATCGCCCTGGTTGAGCGTTGCCGTGCTTGTGTTCCTAACCGCCGCCACCGTCGCATCGATGGCGATCCTCTTCGGAGAGAGGGCGGCACGCATTCTCGTCCTGTCCCTGTTGCTGTTCCCGTTTCTCTACGCCGCATTCTCTGCAACGTCCTTCTGGAACGACGCGCGCTATCTCAGCTATCTCCCGCCACTCCTGGCGTTGACGTGGATGGGCGCGCTCTGGAAGGTCGCCGGGCGGCAAGCGGCGCAGATTCTGGCATCGGCTGTGCTTGCTGCCGCCATTGCTTCCACGCTCGTGTCGTTCAATGACGGGTACGGCGCCCTCAACTCGAAGTCCTCGCTCACGTCTTGGCGCGCCAATCCCAACACGGCTCTGACAGCGCTCTCGGACCACCTCGTGGGGGCGAAGGTCAAGGATGTCCTGGCTCACTACTGGGTTGCCAACAGCCTGGGCTTCATTTCCGGCGGCAGATTGACCGCGCTCGATCCTGATTCCGCGCGCAACATCCCCGGGTCGGAGCCGCAACTGGCCGCGGCCGAGAGGACGTGGGTCTTCGTGGATCCGGACGACCTGGCGGCGTCGGAAGCGGCTCTCGGCGTGCCGGGACAACCGAGCCCGGGCGGTCTGAGCGTCAGCCAGGTCGAGGCCTGGGCTCGAGGGCACGGGATCACCGTGAAGACGACCCACGTGGGGCCGTTCATCGTGGCGCAGTTCAGCCGGAGCGTCTCGATCGGGGATGTGACTGCACCCGCACCGTGAGGGGATCCGAGGACGTCGGCGCGAAATCCCACCTCACGAACAACAGTGCACAACCCGACGACCGTCCCCGCCGATTCATGTGGTGCACTAGGCAACCGGAGTCTCCGAGGAGAGGGGCGGACTGATGGCGGGAACCAACCCAACCGGCAAGGCGATCCTGCGGGCGTCGCTCGACCTGTTCCGGCAAGACCGGCAGATGATCTGGCTCCCGGTCATGGCGACGATGACGGCCGTCATCGCCTTCGCCATCGTTGCCGCGCCGATCGGCCTGGCACTGGGGCGCAACGGGTTCGGCGTCATTGTGGCCCTGGCCTGTGGCTCCGTGGTGGCCACGGCGGCCACCGTGATCTTCAACGTGGCGCTGGTGTTCGCCGCCACCGATCGGATCGAAGGCCGGACGCCCACCATCGGCGGGTCGCTGGCCCAGGCCTGGGGGCGCAAGAACGTGATCTTCAGCTGGGCGATCCTGTCGGCCGTCGTGGGAACGGCCATCCGCATGCTCGAGCAGCGGCTCGGCCTCGTCGGCCGCCTCATCGGCGTCGCCGGTGGGCTGGCCTGGGCGGTGGCCACCTTCCTCGTCATCCCTGTCCTCGCCTTCGAGGATGTCGGCCCGATTGAGGCCATCAAGCGCTCCTCCTCCATCCTCAAGGCCCGCTTCGGGACGATCGCCCGGGGCGGGCTTCGGTTCGGGTTCCTCTTCCTCGGCCTGTCGCTCGGTGCGCTCGCCGTGCTCGCCATCGGCGTGATCTGCATCGCCAAGAGCGCCTGGGTCGTCGGGGTCCCGGTGGCCGCCCTCGGGTTCGTGCTGCTCATCGGCGTCTCCATGTACGCGCAGGCCGCCGGCATGTACATGCGGACGGTCCTGTACCGCTACGCCACGGACCAGCCCATCCCAAACCTCGGCGTCGACCCCGGCGGAGCATTCGGCACCCGCTGATCGGACCGCCGGAGCCAATCGGGCCCCTGCAGGCACACTGAAGGGAAGCGGTAACCTCGCACCGCTCCGGAGAAGGACCATCGTTGAGGTCTCCCGTCGCCGGACGCAACGGATCAGGGGGAGAGCGCGTGGCAGACATGAAGGCCGTGCAGGTGACCCGCCACGGGCAACCGGGCGAGGTCCTGGCGGTGCAGACCATTGCGGTTCCCGAGCCCGGGCCCGGTGAGGTGCGGGTCAAGGTCAACGCCGCCTCGCTCAACTTCAACGACATCGACCGGTGTCTGGGCAAGCTCGTCTCGGTCCCCACCCCTCCCCCGTTCACCCTGGGCATGGATGTCTGCGGCGTCGTCGACGCCGTCGGCGAGGGCGCCGAGTCGTGGTTGGGGCGGCGGGTCGTCGCCATCACCAAGAACGCACTGGGTGGCATCGCCGAGTACGCCATCGCCGACGCCATCTCCGTGTTCGACGCGCCCCCCGAGTTCGACGACGTCGAGGCGACCGCATTCTTGCTGACGTTTCAAACTTCGCATCTCGCCCTCTTCAAGCGCGGGCGCCTGCAATCGGGCGAGACCCTGGTCGTGCATTCCGCCGCCAGTGGGCTGGGCTCGGCCGGCATCCAACTCGGCAAGGCGGCCGGGGCACGGGTCATTGCCGTGGCCGGCGGGCCGGAGAAGGGGGCGCTGTGCGCCTCCCTCGGCGCCGACCTGGTCATCGACCACACCGCGGAGGACTTCGTCGAGGCGGTCCTGGTCGCAACCGGCGACGCGGGCGCCGACGTGGTCTACGACCTGACCGGGGGCGACTTCGTGGAGCGGTCGTGGCGCTGCACGGCCCACGGAGGCCGTTACCTCGCTGTCGGATTCGCCGACGACGACGCCAACGGCATGACCGGGCGGCCCCTCCGCATGGCCTGCATCGGGAACATCGACATCGTCGCCGTCATGGTGGCCTGGGCCGATTCGGTGGATCCGGGCATGCGACGCTTCGGCTTCAACCCGTTCGGGCGGGACGTGGCGGACGAGATCCAGGCCGACCTCGTGCGCCTGGCCGCGGCCGGTGCGATCCGTCCCGCGGTCGGGCGGCGGGTCTCCATGGAGGAGGCAGGCCGGGCGCTCGACGAACACGTGGCGCGCCGCTCCGTGGGCCGCACGGTCGTCGAGATCGGGTGACGAGCCCTTGAGCACCGTCGAGTACACCTGGCGCGACTCCGAGCTGCGCAGCCGGCCGGTCCGGGCCCTCAACTGGACGGGGGCGCGGGTCGCCCGCTTCGGCCCCCAGCTCCCCTCCCTCAGCCCGTCTTCGGTGATCGCCGCCGCGGCCAAGAAGGCGGGGTCGGACAACTTCGGCAGCGACTCCTACCGGGAGCCCCTGGAGGTGTACCTCCGCGCCTGCGAGGAGGAGGCCGAGTTGACCACCTTCGGACGCCTTCTGGTCTCCAAAATGCTGGCCAGCGCGCTGACCAACCGCATTGAGCTCCAGCGCTGGTCCGAAGACCACCCAGAGGTTCGAGAAGGGCGCATCGAGCGCCCGTGGATCATCGTCGGCCTGCCCCGGACCGGGACCAGCCTGCTCTCCATACTGCTCGGGCTCGACCCCGTGGCCCGGCCGCTGCTGCAGTGGGAGGCGGCGCATCCCGTCCCGCCCACGACCCTGGAGGACGCGGCGGAGGATCCGCGGATCGCCCACCACGCCAAGGATCTCGACGGTCTGATGAAGCTCAATCCGCCGTTGAAGGCCATGCACCCCTTCGGCGCCACCGTGGCCGAGGAATGTGTGGCCATCTTCATGTACGACGTGCGTGCGCTCGCCCTCGAGACGCAAGCCCACGTCCCGACCTATGCCCGCTGGCTCGAGCACGCGGACATGACCTCGGCCTACGCACAACACCGGCTCGCCCTCCAGACGCTGCAGTCCCGCCAACCCACCGAGCGCTGGATCCTCAAGACGCCCAATCATCTGTGGCATCTCGACGCCATGCTCGCCTCCTACCCCGACGCCCGGGTCATCTGGACCCACCGCGAGCCGGGACCGGTGGTCACGTCGCTGGCCAGCCTGGCCAATGCAGGTCAACGCGTCCTGACCAGCCGGAAGGACCCCCGCCCGACGGCCGAGGAGTGGAAGCGGAAGTGCGCGTTCGCCCTCCGGTCCGCCATGGCCTTCGACGAGAAGGCCGCCGACGGTTGGTGCCAGCACCTCCACTACGACTCCCTGGTCGCCGACCCGATCGCTGCCGTTCGCCGGCTCTATGCCGCCTTCGGCGAGGAGGTCGGCTCGCTGCACGCCCGCCGGATGCAGGCGTACCTCGAAGACCGGCCCCAGGATGCCTTCGGCCGGCATCGCTACGACCCGGCCGACTTCGGCTGGACCTACCCCGAGCTGGCCGAGGAGTTCAAGGACTACACCGAGCGCTACGGCATCGCCAGGGCGGATCGTTCCTAGGTCGCGACCGGCGGCGGGACTCAGGTGGCGCAGAGATTTCTGATCTCCGGATTGCTAGTGTGCCGAAACAGGAACGTGTTCTAATGTTTTCATAAGGGAGTTGGGGCGGTGGCCGGATCGGGCGCGGTCCCCTGGACTGGGGGTTGGATGATGAAGAGGGTTACCGGTTTTCGGGCCCTGGGGGCGGCGGCGATGATCACCACGCTCACGGCCGCGGGCGTGCTGATCACCCCGGGAGTGGGTGGCGCAGGTGCGGCATCCATTTCCACGACGACGTTCGGCACGCTCCCGTCACCCTGCGGCAAGGGGCATGCCACGGGCGCCACCGACACAGGCGTGACCAACTCCACCATCAACATCGCCTACGGCGACGACCGGGGCTTCTCGGGGCTTCCGGGTCTCGACCAGGAGATGGGCGACGCGGTCAAGGCGATGGTTGCCTGGTGCAACGCCCAGGGCGGCATTCAGGGGCGCAAGCTCGTGGCCGACTACGGAAACGCAGCGGTGACGAACGTCGGCTCGGTGGTCACGCAGGAGTGCAAGCAGGACTTCATGCTGGTCGGGGAGGGCTTCGCCCTCGACGGCTCCGCCGAACAGACCCGCCTCGGCTGCAACCTGGCCGCGGTGCCGGGCTTCACCGTGTCGTCGGTGGTGGCCAACGCCTACGAGATGTACCAGGCCTCCCCGAACCCGGCGAACGCCAGCCCGGTCTCGAGCGCCTACGAGGCCGAGAAGCTCTTCGGCAAAAAGACACAGAAGGTCGGCGTCTACGGGTCCACCTTGTCCACCCAGGAGGCCTCGACCAACAAAGCTGTCCAGGCCTTTACCAAGGCAGGCTGGAAGTTCCTCCCCAACTGCACCGCCAACATCGACTACAACGGCGAGGCGAACTACACCCCGTTCCTGCAGAAGCTGCAGAGCTGCGGTGCGCAGATCATCTTCAACGACGCCACCCCGGGTAACACCCTCTACGGCGCCTTCGAGGCCGAGAACCAGATCGGCTACGACCCGATCTGGGTGATGGACTCCGGCGCTTACACGGCCGACTTCGCCAAGTGGAACACCGAAGGCCTGGCCAACAACGTCTACGTCCGCCTGTCCTACGAGCCCCTCGAGGCGGCCAAGGTCGTCCCAGCGGTGGCCCAGTACCTGGCCATCGTGGGGAAGTACGGGGGCCTGACGTCCCAGCTCGGCGAGCAGGCGAGCTCGTCCTTCCTCTTGTGGGCCACTGAGGCCAAGGCCTGCGGCTCCACTCTGACCCGCCAATGCATGATCAATCACCTCTCCAAGGTGACCAATTGGACGGGCGGAGGACTCAACGCGTCGGGGAACCCAGCCAAGAACATCCCCCCGAACTGCGGGCTCCTCATGAAGCTCGACGGAACGAAGTGGGTGCAGGCTTACCCCAAGAAGCTCGGGACGTTCGACTGCTCTCCGAAGTACGTCATCGCCAACACGGGGTCGGTCATCGGCACCCCGCTGAACGCTCAGGGCTACGCCACCCAGTACGCCTCCTCCTCCACACTCAAGCCTCAGGGGTGAGCGCCCCGAACGTCAGCTCGCCCGCCGCATAACCTGAGCGACGGGAACTCCCGCCATGCACCTGTTTCTCACGTACACGATCCTCGGGCTGGTCACCGGTGCCGTTTACGGGATCGCGGCTTCCGGTCTGGTCCTGACGTACACGACCTCGGGCATCTTCAACTTCGCCCAGGGCGCCATGGCGATGCTGGCAGCCTTCACCTACTGGCAGTTCCGCTACGGATGGAACTGGCCGGCGCCACTGGCGCTCTTCACCGTGTTGGCCGTGCTGGCTCCGCTCCTCGGCATAGTGCTCTACGTCGGCATTATGCGCGGACTGCGCCAGACGGCTGACGTCACCAAAATCGTCGTCACCATCGGCATCATGCTGGGCCTCATTGCGCTGGCCCAGTGGATCTGGAGCCCGGGCGTGCCGCGCACCGACGGCCTGTTCTTCGGCAATGCCGCCAAGTTCAAGCTCTTCGGTGTCTTTATCACCGACCACGAGGCGATCGCGCTGGGTTGCGGTGTCCTCATCGCCGTGGGCATCCGTCTGCTCTTCACCAGTACCCGCACGGGTGTGGCTATGCGCGCCGTGGTCGACAACCCTGCACTCCTGCAGCTGAACGGCGGGCGACCCGAGCGGCTGGCGGCGTTCTCATGGGCCCTGGGCGGGGCGCTGGCGGCGCTGGCCGGCATCCTCATCACCCCGATCAGCGGGGGCACCCTCGACGTCCATGTGCTGACCCTGCTGGTGCTGGACTCCATCGCCGCCGCCATGTTCGGCCGCTTGCGGAGCATCTGGCTCACCTTCGCCGGGGCACTCTTCCTCGGCCTGGCCAGCACGTACGTCCTGGGCTACTTCCCCGAGTCGTGGTCCTGGGCCTCGAACTTCCGCATTGCGCTGCCGATGATCGTGCTCTTTGTGGTCCTGATCGTGCTGCCCCACGACCGGTTGCGGGGGGCGACGCTCCTGCGCACCAGGGAGCGCTTCACCGTGCCGACCATGCGCTCCGCCGTGACCTGGGGTGTGATCCTGCTCGTCATCGTGGTGCTGCTCGAACAGATCATGGATTCGAGCGACATGGGGTCGCTGACCGTCGGCATCATCTTGGGCATCATCGCCCTGTCCCTGACCTTGCTCACGGGCTACGCAGGCGAGATCAACCTGGCCCCGGTCTCCTTCGGGGCGATCGCCACCATCATTGTGTTCCACCTGGGCTTGTCAGGCTCCGGCACCGCCCAACGGATCACGTTCTGGGGACTGCTCCTCGGCATGGCGGTGACGGCCGTCGTCGGCGGTCTCATCGCGCTGCCCGCCCTTCGGCTGCGCGGCCTCTATCTGGCGCTGGCCACCCTGGCCTTCGGCGTCTTCGTCTCCGACATGATCATCGCCGACATCGCGCCGCACGTGTTTCCGATCTTCCACTGGAACTACTCCATCTTCCCCAACGGCACGCTGCAGATTCCGGCCTTGAAGCTCGGTCCGATCGACCTCAGTTCGTCGAAGACCTTCCTCACCACGTCCACCTGCATCTTCATTCTCATCGGGATCGGCCTCATCGCCCTGCGGCGCAGCAACTACGGGCGTCGCCTGACGGCGATGAAGGACAGCCCCGCCGCGGCCGCGACGCTGGGACAGAACCTGATCAAGCTGAAGCTCTCGGTGTTCATGATTTCGGCGGCGATCGCCGGGCTCGGTGGCGTGCTCCTGTCGAGCGCGTCGGTCAGCGTCAACGCCGACACGTTCATCATCTTCATCAGCCTGGCCCTCGTGATGCTGACGGTGGTCGGCGGCATCGGGAACGTCGCGGGGGCACTCATGGGAGGGATCCTCGCCGGGACGGCGTTCCAGGCCCTCACCACGACCTTTGGGAACCTGAGCACGGACGCGGGCGGCGGCGGCTTCTGGAGCGTCATGTCCAACCTGTCTCTGGTGGCACCTGCGCTGATCGGCGTGAGCCTCGGACGCAACCCGAGCGGGGCGGTCCCCGACATCGTGGCGCGCTACAAGCCGCTCTGGCAGGCCAAGGGCGTGCTCCTGCTCGGCATCTTGGCTGAGGTCGTCGCCTACCTACTGGTGCTGACCAAGGTGATGGGGAACTGGTGGTTCGTGCTGGCGACAGCCCTCGTCGCCATCGCCCTGCCGGCCGTGGGCCGGCTGGTGGAGCCGGAGGCCTTCCGCAACCCGGCCAAGCCCAGCCCCGTCCGGGACAGACCGGTACCGGCGCCGACCGGCGCAGAACCACTCGTGGAAGGGGCGGTCGATGCCCGTCCTTGAGGTCTCGGAGGTCTGCGTGGCCTTCGGCGGGAACCAGGTCCTGACCGAGGTCTCCCTGACGGTCGCTGAAAAGGGGGTGACGGGCCTCATCGGGCCGAATGGCGCCGGCAAGACCACGCTGTTCAACGTCGTCAGCGGTCTGTTGGCGCCCAAGTCCGGGCGCGTGTCGATCGACGGCCACGATGTGACGAATTCGGGCCCGGCGCGGCGGGCACGGCGCGGCCTGGCGCGGACCTACCAGCGACTGGAGCTCTTCACTTCGCTCACCGTGCGGGACAACATTCAGGTTGCCGGAGAGATCCGCAACTCCTGGAGCCGGCGCGGCCGGATTAACGTCGCAGCCGAGACGGACCGCACCATTGCGCTCGTCGGACTGGGCGACGTGGCCGACCGCGAGGTCAGCGAGCTGCCGACCGGCCGGGCGCGGGTGGTCGAGCTGGCGCGCGCCCTGATGACCCAACCCAAGGTCCTTCTCCTCGACGAGCCTGCCTCGGGACAGACCGAGCAGGAGACCGAGGCGTTCGGCCGGCTCCTGCGCCAACTCGTGGACGAACGGGACCTGGCCATCTGCCTGGTGGAGCACGACGTCGGCCTCGTCATGGGTACCTGTGAGCACATTCATGTCCTCGACTACGGCCAGGTCATCGCCAGCGGGTCGCCCGAGCAGGTCAAGAACGATCCGATCGTGGTGAACGCCTACCTCGGTGCACCGTGAGCGACACCGCGTCCCCGAACGGGGCCGCCGTCCCTCCGATACTGGAGCTGCGCGACATACGGGCGGGCTACGGCCCGATTGAGGTCGTCCACGGCGTCAGCCTGGAGGTAGCCGCCGGATCGGTCATGGCGCTGCTCGGCCCGAACGGCGGCGGCAAGACCACCATGCTCAACGTGTGCGCCGGTACCCTGGCGCCGAACAGCGGCGAGGTCTCCTTCGAGGGCACCATCGTGACCGGAGCGTCGGCCGACGATCGGGCCCGGATGGGCATCTGCACGGTGCCCGAGGGGCGAGGCATCTTTCCCAACCTGACCGTGCGCGAGAACCTCCTCATGGCAACACAGGTCGGCGTGCCGATGGATCGCATTGAGGAGGTGGCGTTCTCCCAGTTCCCCCAGCTCAGCGGGCGGCGGCGGCAAATGGCGGGGACGCTCTCGGGAGGCGAGCAGCAGATGCTGGCCCTGGCACGCGCCTTCGCCACCGACCCGAAGCTCCTTCTCCTCGACGAGCTCTCCATGGGGCTCGCACCGATTGTGGTCGGACAGCTCTACGACAAGGTCCGCCAACTGGCCGAGGCAGGCCTCTCCATCCTGCTGGTCGAACAGTTCGCCCGTACGGCGCTGCCCATCGCCGACAGTGCGGCCGTCGTGCTCCAGGGCGTCATTGCACACAGGGGATCTCCCGCGGAAATGGAAGAGGCTCTCTCCACCAGCTACCTCGGCTGACGGCCGCGCGCGGGCGGCGACCCGTCGTGATGCCAAAATGCACCATGACACGGGGCGGCCGTGGGCGTGAGGATGCACCGGGGCGGCCGGCATGAGGAGCCTGCTCGAGCTTGAGCCGCGCCCGTTTGCCACGGAGCCGGCCCGCCCACCGCGCCTGTCACGCCGGGCCAAGTGGGTGCTGGGCCTCGTCGCAGGCGCGCTCTTCGCAGCGGCCCTGGGATCTCTGTTGGCCGATCAGGTCCACGCACGCGACCAGTACGGCCGGACGCACACGGCGCTCGGCATCACGCAGCAACGGACGCGCACCGTCTCCTCGCAGCTGCAGGAGCTCAGTCGTGACCTCAGCGTGCTCAAGACGCAAGTCGGCAGCGACACCACTGCGCTGAGCCAGGACAGCTCGCAGCTCCTGGGCGCGCAGACGTCGCTGTCTGCCGCACAGGCGCACGTGACCCAGCAGGCCTCGCTCATCACCTCCTTGCAGAGTTGCCTGGTCGGCGTCGAACAGGCCTTGAACGAGCTGGCGATCGGGAACCAAGCCAGCGCCATCGCCGCCCTCAATGCCGTCTCGGCGAGTTGCACCAGCGCGGAGGCCTCCAGTGGCTGAGCGCAGCGGTAACCGACGCCACAGGTGGGTGGTGGGAGTGGTCGTCGCCCTGGCGGTCGGCGCGCTCGTCGCGGCCGCCTGGACCGACGTGGACGCTCGCACCCAGAGCCGCAACGAAGGAGCGGCGCTCGCCGCGGCGAACACGCACCTGGCCGGGCTTCGCCATCAGGTGGCGGTGACCCGGTTCGCCGAGGCGGTCACGAAGTCCAAGCGCGACGCATTGCAGGGCTCGATCGCCTCGACGATGAGCCAGCTCGCCGTCACCAACGAGTCGCTGGCCAACGCGAACGTGCATGCGTACGTGCAAGGCGTCGGTATCAACACGCTGCAGACCTGCCTGGGCGGCGTCAAGAGCGCGTTCAGCCAGATCACCGCGAAGAACAATGCGCAGGCGGCCAAGGACATCACGTCCGTCTCGGGCGCCTGCACACAATTGGCCGGCGGCGCTAACACCGGCCTGGTCTATCCCTTCGACTTCCCCGACCCTTCGGTCATCCTCGCGGGCCAGACCTCCTACGCCTACGCCACCAACTCAGTGGGCGGGAACATTCAGATCATCGCCTCCACCGACCTCACGCATTGGACGGCGGTGGGGAACGCCCTGCCGAATCTCCCCGGCTGGGCCACGCCCAACTACACCTGGGCTCCTGCCGTCGCCATGATCGCCGGCACCTTCGTCTTGTACTACGCGGTCGACGTCGCTGGCACAGGCAAGGAGTGCATCTCCGTGGCCACGGCCGGCCGGCCCCAGGGCCCGTTCACCGATCGGTCGACGGCGCCCCTGGAGTGCCAGAAGTCGCTCGGCGGGTCGATCGACCCGGCGTCGTTCATCGACACCAACGGAACGCCCTACCTGGTGTGGAAGTCCGGTGGTCCCGGCTCTTCCCGCATCTGGTCGCAGCAGCTGGCCCCGTCGGGCACATCGTTCGTCGCCGGAACCAACCCCACCTCACTGTTGGTGCCGGACCAGTCCTGGGAGGGCGCGACCGTCGAGGCCCCGGACATGGTCACCACGGGCGGGCACTACTACCTCTTCTTTTCGGACAACGACTGGGACAGTGGCAACTACGCCGTGGGTGTGGCGACGTGTATCGGCCCATTGGGTCCGTGCAACGACGCCACACCGAGTCCCATCCTCTCCAGCGGGCAGGGCGTGGCGGGGCCGGGTGGTGAGTCAGTCTTCGCCGATACCTCCGGGAACTTCTGGATCGCGTTCCACGCCTGGGTGCTCGGTGCTGTGGGATTCCCGAACAGCCGCGACCTCTACCTCCGCCGCCTCACGTTCTCCCCCACCGGTGCCACGGTGGCGACATCCGGCTAGGTCAGCGGTCGGCCGCCAGTGCTTCCGCCCGCCGGGCGATTCCCGGTGCGTCCAGGGCGGCGCACAACTCCGCGAATTCGTTCGTCGGTCCCCGCCAGCGCAGCTCGTCGACATCGGCCAGCAGCGAGCGGTCGATCCGCAACGTCGCCAGCTCCTTGAAGAGGCGTGCGTCCTCACGACCCTCGCGCAGGGTCGCCGCCAGCTTGGCGGCACCGCGGACGACGACATCCCAGTCACCGGGGTCCGGCGGAATCTCCTCGACGTACTGCCAGCGAGCCAGGACGGCGGCGGCCGACTTCGCCCCCCAACCAGCCAATCCGGGGAACCCGTCCGCGCTGTCGCCCACCAACGCCAGGTAGTCCGGGATGGAAGCCGGGCCGACGCCGAACTTGGCGGCGACCCCGCCCTCGTCGATCACCACGTCCTTTCGCCGGTCGAGCTGCACGACACGGGTCCCACGCACACATTGGCCGAGGTCCTTGTCAGGGGTGCAGATGATGACCTGCTCCACTGCAGGATCGTCGGCGGCCACGGCGGCGC
This sequence comes from Acidimicrobiales bacterium, assembly GCA_036509775.1. Classification (GTDB taxonomy): domain Bacteria; phylum Actinomycetota; class Acidimicrobiia; order Acidimicrobiales; family RAAP-2; genus Bog-473. Next base: position 5,496 of record DATCEZ010000237.1, on the reverse strand, counting down.
CGCTCGCCAGGGCGTCGTCCGCTTCGAGCTCGACCATGGGCCACACCACGACGCCAAGGGCGCTGAGCGCGGCCTCGAGCGGCCACGCTTGTGACCACAGGTCGGGATCGACGCCCTCTCCCGTCTTGTAACCGGGCCACAGGTCGTTGCGAAAGGACTCAATGACGTGGTCCGTCGCCACGCCCACATGCGTGGCCCCTTCCCCCAGCAGCTGCAGGACGGAGCTCACCACGCCCCGTACGGCGGCGACCTCGTGCCCAGCCGCGGTGCGGTGTGGCGGGGCGCCGAAAAAGTGGCGGAACAGCTCGTAGGTCCCGTCGACGAGGTGCACCTTCATGGCAAAAACAAACATACACCGGGTGGTTTGATGAATCCGAAGGCGACCGATGGGCGGGCGGTCATCGGAGCGCGGCGAGGCGCGGATGCTGCGCCATGCGGAGGCGTTGCTCGGGAGACCGCCGACACGATCGTGACCGCCACCTCAAAGGGTGGAGGATGCTCCTACTCGAGGGGGACCTTCCTCCCTATCGGGCTCCGCTCGGCACTGTCATCGTGGACCTCATGACGGTGATCTATGCCGAGGCGTCTGCGGCTATTGCAGATGGTCGACGTGCGAATTGTGACTTCAGCGTACGACCGATCGCCCCGAGTGACGCCGACGCACTCGTCCGATTCCACGAACAGCTGAGCGACCAGGCGATTCGCCTGCGCTACTTCAATCTGCACCGCAACCTGGCGCCCGACGAGGTCGCACACCTCACGACTGTCGATGGCTGCAATCGGGTGGCCTACGTGGTTGAGCACAAGGACGAGATCGTCGGAGTTGGCCGCTATGACCGGTGCGACAAGCCCTGCCGAGCTGAGGTCGCCTTCGTGGTAGCCGACGAGTTCCAGCACCAGGGACTGGGCCCGATGCTCTTGGAGCGACTAGTGGAGACCGCGAAGCTCGTCGGCATCGGGGAGTTCTGCGCGTCGGTGCTTGCTGAAAACGCCACCATGCTCGCCGTGTTCCATTGTGCGGGCTTCCCGTTCACAGAGGAGCACGTCAGTGACGTGGTCGAACTCACCATGGAAATCGGCCCGAGTTGCATGTGACCGTGTGCTGAAGTCAGAGCGGGACGGCCCAGAGGAGCCGTGTCCCGCCACCATCGCGAGGGTGGACCTCGAAGGTTCCGCCAAGCTTCTCTGCTCGCTCGCGAATATTGACGAGTCCGAGTCCGGGTTGGGTCAGCGGCAACTCCATGCCCGTGCCGTTGTCCTCCACTTCGAGGACCAGCCGATCGGTCACCACAAGTCTCACCACATAGGTCGTGGCCCAGGCATATTTGCCGGCGTTCGTCAGGCCTTCGCGCACAACGGCGAGTACCTGGTCGCCCACATGTTGGGGCACGGTGTTGTCGACAGCCCCCTCGAAGCGCACCTCGGGGCGGCTCCCGAGATTTCCCGCCATTTCGTCGGCGAGGTGCACGAGAGCCTGGCGCAACCCGCCCGGCAGGGCAGAGTCCCCCAGCTCGAAGATGGCCGAGCGGATCTGGGTGATGGTCTCGTCGAGGTCGTCGACGGCCTTGGAGACCCGTTCAACGACCAGGTCCCGTTCGGGGAGGCGCGCCGCGCCCTGAAGGCTCATGCCGACGGCGTAGATGCGCTGAATAACCCGGTCGTGCAGATCGCGGGCGATGCGGTCCCGGTCGTCGAGCACGCTCATGACGCGGACGCGGTCGTGGAGCCTGGTGTTCTCAATAGCAATACCCGCGGCGAGCGCGAGAGCTTCGGCGAGGGCCTCGTCCTCGTCGGTGAACTCGGTCGCACCCATTTTGTCCGTCAGGTAGAGATTGCCGTAGACGTCGTCTCGGACACGTACGGGGACGCCCAAGAAAGAGGTCATAGGCGGGTGTCCGGGAGGGAACCCGTAGCGGTCCGGGTGCTCTTCGAGGTGCCCGAGGCGCAGCGGTGCGGGGTCGGTGATCAGGAGCCCCAGCACGCCCCGGCCCGATGGGCGCTCCCCGATGGCTTCCTCTTCCGCCTCACCGAGCCCCACGGTGATGAACTGTTCGAGCCCGGTGCGGCTCTCGTTGAGGACTCCCAGCGCGGCGTAGCGCGCACCGACGAGGGCTCGGGCCTCTTCGACAAGGTGCGTGAGCAGATCAGCCAACTCGACGTCGGCGGTGATCATCAGGACTGCTCGCATGAGTCGCCCGAGCTTCTCAGGATCGTTCACTCGCGTATAGGGCACTACGGCAAGCGTACGCCGATGTACAGCACTTTCGCAGGCTCGCCGAGCGGTACTGGCAGAATGACCGCGTGAGTATCCGCGTGTTCCTTCTCGATGACCACGAGCTGGTCCGTGAGGGCATCCGGAGCCTGCTCGAGAGCGACCCTGACATCGAAGTCGTCGGAGAGGCCGCCACCGGTGCCGAGGCGCTTATCAGGGTGCCCTTGGCCAAGCCCGACGTCGCCATCTTGGACGTCCGCCTCGAGGACGGAAACGGTATTGAGGTGTGCCGTGATCTGCGCTCGGCCATGCCGGATCTCGTCTGCCTGATGCTGACGAGCTTCGCGGACGACGAGGCCATGTACGCCAGTGTGATGGCGGGAGCGGCCGGCTATGTGCTCAAGCAGATCAAAGCGCGGGACCTGATCGACGACGTGAAGAAGGTGGCGTCGGGAGCGTCGCTGATGGATTCGCGGGCGGTGGCCCGGGTGGTCGAACGCATCGCCAACCCGCCTAAGGGCGATCCCGCTCTGTCCTCCCTCTCGCCACAAGAGGGGCGCCTCTTGGAGTTGATCGCGGACGGCAAGACCAACAGGGAGGCCGCGGCAGCGCTCATGCTCAGTGAGCACACGATCAAGAATCGGGTAACGGGACTCCTCCGCAAGCTCCAGGTCAACAACCGCACCGAAGCCGCCATTTACGCCACGAAGCTCAAGAACCGAAGCTAGGCGACCCCGGATTCGTTGGGCTCCGATGGAGGAGCTCCGAGATCGACACCGCGCCGCTCCAACTCGAGCTCCAAGCGTTCCCGCTCGATCTTTGGGTGCACGAAGTTCGTCGGCATGACATCGATGCCCCGCCGAGCGGCCAGGCAGACGAGCGAGCGGTCATAGGCGATCTCGGCGACCACTGCAGTCTCTGACCACACTCCCGCCTCGAGGTTGTGAGCTGGCAGGGCGGCGCGGCACCCGCGGACGTCGTCGAGCAGCGCATCGTCGTCGAGGAGAGGGTCGAAGAGGTCTAACGCTCCCGAGAGAAGAGTGACGTACATGCTCATGTCCCCAGTCTGCCTGTCGGCCACGGGTTTCCACTAGGGAGGATGTTCCCTTTCGTAGCGCGGCCTCACATCGGGGACCTTCTTCCCCTCCAAAGGGAACTTCGCGCCCATGTCAGCGCAGGTCGACGCGCTCAGGATGAGTCCAGATCTCCTCACTGGGAGGGATCACAGACAGGAGACGCAGATGCGACGCAAGGTTTTCGACAAGCTGGCCAGTGTGGGCGGCGTGGTTGTTGTGATCGTGCTGGCCGTTGCCGGCGCCCTACTGATGTTCGGCTACAGCTTCGCCAACAACTACGTGCACACCCAGCTCGCTGAGCAACAGATCACCTTCCCCTCGGCAGCGGCCTTCGCCCACCCCGACGGCCAAGAGATCACCAAGTCCATGACTCCCACGGTGTCCCAATACGCCGGGCAGCAGTTGCTCACCGGGGCGCAGGCGCAGGTCTACGCCAATGACTTCATCGCCGTGCACCTCCAGGGCATCGGAGGGGGCAAGACCTACTCGCAGCTGAGTGCAGCGGCGCTGGCGCTACCCAAGGGTTCGGCGGCCTACACCGCAGCCGAGGCCAAGGCACAGTCCGTCTTCCAGGGCACCACGCTCCGGGGCCTGTTGCTGGAGGCCTACGGGTTCAGCTTGATCGCACTGATCGCTCTGTGGTGCGCCATCGCCGCCTTTGCACTCGCCGGCGTGATGGCAGTGTTGGTCGGACTCGGGTTCGCGCACGCTCGGCGCACCGGCGACAACGAAGAGCTGATGCCCAACCACGCTCCGCAGGGGACACTCGTTACCGCATAGCCCCAGGGAATCTCTCGAGTGAGGAGGCAACACCCGGCCCGCGCAAGTGGGCCGGGTGTTGCGCGTCGGCAGCGCGAAAGCGAGCCAGGTGGGCACGCTCGGCCTCGTTCTCGGTGAGGACCAATGCCGCGTCGTAGGCAGCGACCGCCTCGGCCGATCGCCCCAGGCGGAAGAGCAGATCGGCCCGCACGGCGTGAAGGAGGTCGTACGACTCGAGGGGCAGGCCGTCCACGGCTGACAACCCGGCCGCTGGGCCCTCGACCTCGCCCAAGGCGACGGCGCGGTTGAGCGCAACCACCGGCGAAAGGTCGAACAGGAGCAGCTGGTCGTAGAGGGCAAGAATCTGGGCCCAGTCGGTGTCCGCGGCCCGTGGCGCATCGCTATGAACCGCGTTGATGGCCGCCTGTATCTGGTACGGACCGGGGAGATTCCTTCGCAGACCCGGCGTGCTCGAACCCTCCTCCGCCCGGGTCTTCCATGACCCCGTCCAGCGAAACGAACTCGGTCACGACGACTCTGCCCATGGTGCTGCCTCCGTCACTCGGTCGCCCCGGCCCAGCGCCGGCGGTCACCGTCTATACGAACGGCACCGACCGAAATCGACAGAGCCACCAAACTTTCTTTCAGCTCTGCAGCGCCGCCACCGCCTCCACTTCGACCAACTGGTCGGTGTAGCCCAGGACGCTCACCCCGAGCAGGGTCGCCGGCGGCTCGTGCGAACCGAAGCAGCGGTGGACCGCGTTCCAGGCATCGTCCAGATCGGACCGCTCACGACTCGCCACGTAGACGGTGATCTTGACCACATCCTCGAACCGCACCCGCGGACTCCAGCGCGGAGCCGAGATTCGCCATGGCGGCCTCGGCCTGGGCCGCCACGTCTCCGGGCGCCACCGTGGCCCCTGCGCTGTCGAGCGGGCAGGCGCCCGCGGTGAAGACCAGGAGCGGCCGATCACTGGTGACCGCCGCGTAGGCATACGGAACGCCCGGCACGAGACCAGTGGGGCGATTGGGGTCGGGCGATGGCCGGTCCGACATGGCGTCGAGCCTGTCACAATGCCGAACCGATCAGCCCGGTGGCTCCTCAATCTGCTCCATGAACTCGAGGCGAATGCCACCCGGCGCCTCGACGAAGGCAATACGCCTGGTGCCGAACGTTCCACTCACGGTCCTGGGCCCCCACAGCACCGTGTGGCGCGCCAACTCGGCATCGAGATCGTCGACGAAGAGGGCGGGATGCAGGAACCCCTCGTCGGGCAGGGTGCAGGCGTCCTCGTAGATCGCCTTGGTGAAGAGGGTGAGCGAGAGCACGCCGAGCTGCACATCGGCCCGGCGGCCGTTCTCCCACGCAATCGGCTCGGTGACCGTGGCGCCGGCCGCCTCGTACCAGGAACACGCCGCTTCGAGGTCGGTGACCTTGACGGCCAGGGT
>DATCEZ010000236.1:0-5354 GCA_036509775.1 Acidimicrobiales bacterium | reverse complement strand
CGGTGCCCTGCACTCGTCAACGAGCACCGACCTCAAACGCCTGTTGGCCTATTCCACGACCGACAACGTCGGGTTGATCTTGCTCGGGGTAGGGGCCTCGGGCCTCTTCGCCGCCACCGGGCACCGCCCGCTCGCCCTCGTCGCCCTCGTCGCCGCCCTCTTGCACCTCGTCTTCCATGCCGTCTTCAAGGGCTCGTTGTTCCTCTCGGCCAGCTCGCTCCAGCAGGCAACGGGGCTGCGCAACCTGGACCAGCTCGGTGGCCTCATCAAGCGGCTGCCACTCAGCGCCCCCGTGTTCATCGTGGCCTGCCTCGCCATCTGCGCCCTGCCGCCGCTGTGTGGCTTCGTGAGCGAGTGGCTGCTCCTCCAGAGCCTGCTCCACGGGCTGCCGTCGGGCGACACGGCAATCGAGGTCGCGATGCCCCTCGGGGTCGGTGTGCTGGCCCTCACCGGTGGGTTGACCGCGGCCACCTTCGTCAAGGCCATCGGGATCGGACTGCTCGGCCAGGCCCGTAGTAGCGACGCCGCCCGCGCCAGCGAGGTCCCCGCCACCATGTGGGGTGGTACGGGGTTGCTGGCGCTGCTGTGCGTGGTCTTCGGGGTCGCGCCCGGGCTGGTGCTGCCCGCTGTGGTCGACGCGGCGCGCAGTGGCCTGGGCTATGGGACGGCGCACCCCATCACCCAGGGTTGGCACGTCGGGCTCACCGGTGTGCGCGGAATGCTGGCTCCGGGGTTGTTAGCCCTTGGGCTGATCGTGGCGGTGGTGCTCGCGGCAGGGGTCCGCCAGCTGGCCCAGCGCGGGGCAGTGCGCCGGACCGAGGCGTGGGGGTGCGGGCGAGAAGTCCAGACGGCGCGCATGCAGTACACGGCGACGTCGTTCGCCGAGCCGTTGACCCGTGTCTTCGACGACGTGCTCGACCCGACCCACGACCTCGACGTCAGCCACAGTGCCGAGTCGCGCTACTACGTCGAGTCGGCTGCCTTCCACACCACGACCCACGATGCATTCGAGACCCACGGCTACCGGCCGCTGGCGGCGGCGCTGGCGTGGTGGGGCCGCCAGGCGCGCCGCGTCCCCAACGGCAGCGTGCACCGCTACTTGGCCTTCGGCCTTTGCGCCCTGGTCGTCGTGCTCGTGGTAGTCGGATGAGCACACCCTGGCCAATGTCGTCGGTCGTCGCCGTGACCATGCTCCAGGTGGTGGCCGTAGTCGTGGGAGGCCCGCTCCTCGTCGGCCTCATGCGCACGGTCCGCTGCCGACTCGAAGGTCGGGCCGGCCCCCCGATCCGCCAGCCCTGGCTCGATCTGCGCAAGCTGATGCGCAAGGAGCGCACCCGCCCCGAGGGAGCCAGCTGGGTGTTCTCGGCCGCCCCGCTCGTGCTGGTGGGATCGGTGGCGGTCGCAGCTGGGGTCGCGCCGCTGCTCGGCACCGCCCCCGCCTTCGGTCCCTCGGCCGACCTGTTCGCCGTGGTGTTCCTCCTCCTCTTGGGCTCGGTCGCCCTCGCCCTCGGGGCCCTCGACACCGGAACGGCGTTCGGCGGCATGGGAGCGAGCCGGGCCATGACGATTGGGGCACTCGGCGAACCGGCACTGTTGGTGGCCGTCCTGGCGTTGTCGATCCCGGCCCGCTCGTCGAACCTGCCCGCCATCGTGAGCCGCTCCCTGGCCCATCCGGCCTGGTTGGCCAGCCCCCAGCGCCTGTTGGCCGTCGTCGCCCTGGTGATCGTGATCGTGGCCGAGTGCGGGCGCCTGCCGGTCGACAACCCGAGCACGCATCTCGAGCTCACGATGATCCATGAGGCGATGGTCCTCGAATACGCCGGGCCCGACCTCGCCCTGGTCAAGCTGGCCGAGGACATGCGCCTCGGGTTCCTCGTCGCCCTGCTCGTCGTGCTCTTCGTCCCGTGGGGCATCGCCACGACCCCGGGGCCGGCGCACCTCGCCCTCGGGCTGGTGGCGATGGGCGCCAAGGTCGCCGCGTTCGGGGTCGTACTGGCCGGAGCCGAGGTCCTCGTGGCCAAACTCCGTCTCTTCCGGGTGCCCGAACTGATGGCGGGCGCCTTCGTCCTCTCGGTGCTCGCCGTGATCTCGGTGGCCCTCGCATGAGCGCGCAGACCTTCGCCTCTTCGCTCACCCTCTTTGTCGGGGCGGTGCTGGTCTGCGCCGTCGCTGTGCTCTGGCTCAGCGCCGTGCGCGCCGTGGTGCGCGTGCTGGCCATCCAGGGTCTCGCACTCGGGGCGGTGGCCGCCACGCTGGGTTTGCACGTCCACGACGCCGGTCTCGTCGCCACGGCCGCGGTCGTCGTCGCGATCAAGGCGGTGCTCATCCCGGCGTTGCTGAGGCGTATCGGGTCGGGTGACGCCACAGAGCGTGAGCGACGCCCGTTGGTCAACGTCCCCGCCTCCCTCGTCGTCTCCGCCGCCTTGATCCTGCTCGCCTTCGCCTCCACCCACGTGCTCACCCACCTGGTCGCCGGCACTGCGGGCTCATTGGTCCCGGTCGGCTTTGCCACCTTGCTCATCGGGTTCTTCGTGCTGGTGGCGCGGCGTCGACCGATCTTTCAGATCGTGGGGCTCCTGCTGGTCGACAACGGCATCGTCCTCGTTGCCTTCCTCGTAACTGCGGGGGTGCCCTTTTTGATCGAGCTGGGGGTCACGCTCGACGTGCTCTTGGGTGTGGTCGTACTCATGGTGCTGGCCCAGCGTCTGCACCATGAGTACGGCGAGATCGACCTCGACGAGTTGTCAGAGTTGCACGACTGATGCTAGTGGTGCTCATCCTCGTCCTCCCCGCCGTGGGTGCCCTCGTCTGCGCGGCTGCCCGCTGGAGGCCTTGGGCGGCCTGGACGGCCGTGGGCACCAACGCGGCGATGCTCGCACTGGCGATCGTGCTCTGCGTCCATGTCGTCCGCCACGGCGCGTTCGGCGGGCTCTTCGGGGTGCTGCGCGCCGATGCGCTCAGCGCATTCATGGTGGTGGTCATTGGGGCCATCGCGGTGCTGGCCTCCTGGCTCGGCGTCCGGACCATCGCCAGCGAACTCGAGACTGGTCGCTGCACCGAACGGCGAGCCACACTGTACGCCGTCTTGGTCCAGGTCTTCGTGACCACCATGGTGCTCGCCGTCTTAGCGGCCAACCTTGGGGTCCTCTGGCTCGGGGTTGAGGCGACCACCGTGGCGACGACGTTCCTGGTCGGACACCACCGCACCAAGGCTTCCCTCGAAGCTTCGTGGAAGTACATCGTCATCTGCTCGGTGGGGATCGCGCTCGCCTTCTTGGGCACGGTGCTCGTCTACCTCGCTGCTATCCACGCCGGAGGCCACTCGGCCCATGCCCTCGACTGGACATCCCTGATGGCGCACGCTCACCGACTCGATCCCTCGGTGATGCGCCTGGCCTTTGCGCTCGTCGTGCTCGGCTACGGCACCAAGGTGGGCCTCGTCCCGATGCACAGCTGGCTTCCCGACGCCCACAGCCAGGCCCCGGCCCCGATCTCCGCGCTCATGTCAGGCGTCCTCTTGACCGTCGCCTTCTACGCCATTTTGCGCTTCAAGTCCATCTGTGACTTGAGCGTCGGAGTGCAATTCGCACGCACGTTGCTGGTGATCGTGGCGTTGCTCTCGCTCGCCGTGGCAGCATCGCTGCTTCTCGCCCAACGCGACTACAAGCGCATGCTCGCGTACTCGAGCATCGAACACATGGGACTGATCGCCCTGGGCGCGGCTGCCGGTATTCCACTCGCCATCGCCGCCGTGTTGTTGCACATCCTCGGCCACGGCCTGACCAAGAGCGTCTTGTTCCTCACCTCGGGCCAGATCTCGGCGGCCGAAGGCACCAGCAAAATCGACGGAGTCCAGGGCTTGCTGGCTCGGCGTCCCGCCCTCGGCGGCGTCTTCGGCGTCGGACTCTTGGCCCTCCTGGGCTTCCCGCCGTTCAGCCTCTTCGCCAGCGAGCTTGCCATGTTCCGAGCCGAGTTCCAGGTCGGCTTGGGCTGGGCCGCGGCCGTCGCCATGGTGGCCATGGTGGTGATCTTCATCGCAATGGCCAACCACGCCCACCTCATGCTGCTGGGCCCCGGCGACGTTCCGAGAGCAGAAGCGACGCCACGTTTCGCATTAGCACCGCTCATCGGGGCGCTGGCAGTCTGCGCGGCCATCGGCCTCTTCGCCTGGCCGCTGACCAGTCTGCTCGAGGCAGCCGCCCGCTCGGTGGCGCTGTGAGGCCGACCCTGGTCAGAGACGGCGACCCGGTGGAGGTCGGCCACTGCCGCGCTGCCCGCCTCGTGGCACCGAGCGACCTGGTCGGTGCCGCCCGGGCGCTGTTTGCGGACGGCATGCGCCTCGCCCTGGTCTCGGGTCACGACGACGGTTCCGAGATGCGTGCCGTCTACCTCTTTACCTCGGGACCACCCGACAGCCGGGTCGAGCTCCACGTGCCGCTGGATCGGGCCCGGCCCGAGGTGCCCACGTTGGCCGGTGTGTCCTTTCCGGCCAGCCGCTTCGAGCGCGAGCTCGGCGACCTCTTCGGCGTCGTCGCGGTGGGTCACCCCCAACCGCGGCGCCTCGTCCTCCATCAGCACTGGCCGCAGGGCTGGCATCCGATGCGCCACGACGCCGGGTCGACCCCACCGCTCGCCGCCGACGAACGCTCATTTCCGTTCGTGCCCGTCGAGGGCACCGGCGTCTACGAGATCCCCGTCGGCCCCGTCCACGCCGGCCTCATCGAACCGGGTCACTTTCGCTTCTGGGTGGTGGGGGAGACCATCTTGCGCATGAAGGCCCGTCTCTGGTTCGTCCACAAGGGCATCGAACGCCACTTCGAAGGACAAGACGCCTTCCAAGCACTGGCGCTGGCCGAGCGCATCTCGGGAGACACCGCCGTCGGCCATGCCCTCGCCTATTGCCTGGCCATCGAAGACGCCTGGCAGCTCAGCGTCACAGAGAACGCAGGCATCCTGCGCGCCGCGCTGCTCGAGCTCGAGCGCCTGTACAACCACGTGGCCGACATCGGGGCACTGGGCAACGACGTCGGCTTCGGCCTGGCCCAGGCCTGGGCGCTCGACCTACGCGAGCAGCTCTTGCGTCTGAACCGCGACACCACCGGGCATCGACTCCTGCGCGGCGGCGTGGTCCTCGGGGGTGCTCGCGTCCGCAGCCTGCCCGCACCCGTCCGGCTGGCCGAGACGCGCGAGCGCTTCGAGGAGCTGGTGGGTCTCGCCACCTCGAGCGCACTCGTGATGGACCGCTTCGCCGGCGCGGCGGTTCTCGCCCGTGAGCACGCGGTCGACCTCGGGGTCGTCGGCCCCGCCGCCCGCGCGTCGGGCCTCGAATACGACGCTCGCATCGCCCACCCCTG
>DATCEZ010000235.1:0-5721 GCA_036509775.1 Acidimicrobiales bacterium | reverse complement strand
GGTGGCAAGCCTCTGAACGCCCCAGTCGTCGGGATGTCGTCGTAGGGGGAGCCGCCAGCGGTCACTCAGGCGCCGACGGCCTGCTGAATCAGTGTGACGAATCGCTGCGTGGAGCCGGCGAGGTCGAAGCGTGCCGCCCGCGCCCGGCCGGCGGCCGCCAGCACCTCGCGCAATTTGGCGTCGCGCAGCACGCGCCCGACGGCGGCGGCGAAGGGCACCGCCAACTTGTCGGGCAGGAGCAGCCCGGCGCCCCCGACGGTTTCGGGCACGGCGGCGACCCCGTAGGCGACGATCGGGACGCCGTGGCCCATGGCCTCGGCCAGGGGCACACAGAAGCCCTCGTGGTCCGATGCCATGACGAAGACGTCGGCCGCTCGGAAGTACGCCTCCAGCTCTGCGCCACTGACCGAGCCGGCGAGCGTCACGACGTCGGACAGCCCCAGCTCGTCGATGAAAGCCCGCAGTGCCGGCTCGTAGGTCTCGCCGAGTGGCGACCCGACGAGATGCAATCGGGCCGCCGGGTCGTCGGTCCGCCGGAGCACATCGAGCATCTTGACGAGGTCGTGCGGCGCCTTGTGCGGTGAGATCTTCCCGACGTAGAGCAGGTCCGCTCCACCCTGGCGTTCCTTGCGCTGCGCCAGGAGCTGTGTCAGCTGCCGGTCGGGCTGGTCGCTCTTGGACTGCATGTCGATCAGCAGCGGGACCACGGCTGTCCCCTCGTAGCCGAGCGTGTGCAGCTCCGACTCGTTGTAGGCCGAGTCGGCGACGGCGAAGCGGCTCTGGGGGGCGAGGCGCGCCAGTTGTGTGCGGCCGAGCGCCGCCTCGTAGGCCACCGCCGGCTCCCAGTCACGGAGGAGATCGGCCGGCGTGATGTTGTGGTAGTTCACCAACTTGGGCTCGTTGCGCGCCGCCAGGATGTCGAACACGGGACTCCCGATGGACGCTTGATACAGCAGCCAGCGGTCACGGGTGGCCCGGCCGAGCTCAATGACGGGCTTGCCCTCGGCCTGCACGTCCTGGGTGGAGTTGCCGTAGAAGATGTCCGAGTCGATGCCGGCGGCGCGTAATCCATCCCGCAGGTGCAGCGTGTGGACGCCGATGGCGTCACGGCTGGCGAGGGACGGAATGACCTGATCGACCCGCACGGCCGTGCAGTGTACCGGCGCGTTCTGCACCCCGATTGCGGGCCCCATGCACGAATCCGCCCAGGTCGCGGCACTAGCCTGGGAAAATCGTGTTGGTCGGAACTCATGTGGCGCGTCCCCGTTCGCCGCGCCGCCGAAGGCCTGTGGCATTCGGCGCGCTCGTGCTCTCCCTTGCCGTGGTGGGGCCCGCCGCCCTGGTCGGCATGGCGTCGGCGGCGGCGGCCGACATCGGCGCACCGGACCGGGCATCTGTACCAGCCGAGGCCCATGCCGCAGAGTCGAACGTCCTCCCGGGTGACGGCACCAACGTGCGCATCGACATGACCGAGAACGACGGCCTCGATGTCATCGTTGCGGCATCGGGCACCGGCGCCACGGTGTCCGCGCCCGGCGTGTCCGGTGCGGCGGCCGTCCGGTTCCAACAGTCGGGCTCGGGGACGTGGAACATCGAGACGGGTGGTGGCTGCGGGGGACCCTGGAGTGCCCCGGTGCTGACGAACCAGACCAATCCCGTGGCCTCACCCGTGAGCGGCCTCCTCACGCTCTGCGTGGCCAGCGGGAGCCCGACGGTCCACGGGACGTTCACGGCGATATACAACTCGGCCGGTCAGGCGAGGTCGGTCAACACGTTGCCGCTCGAGCAGTACGTGGCCGACACCGTGCCGGGTGAATCACCGTCGGGCTGGGCGACTTTGGGAGGCGCCGGACCGCAGGGCATGAACTGGGGCTTCCAGGAGCTCGAGGCTCAGGCCGTGGCCGTCCGCTCCTATGTCCTGGCCAACCTCGGCGGGTACGGCGGCTACGCCGATACCTGTGACCTCACGTGCCAGACCTATCGCGGCACGCAGTACGAGACGACGACGACCATCGCGGCCGCCAACGACACGGCCGGTCTGGTGATGATCATGCCGGGGGGCCAGATCGCCACCACCGAGTACTCGGCGTCGACGGGGGGCTATACGTCGAGTGCGAACGAGCAGTCGCCCTTCACCTCCGTGCCCGACGACGGCGATGCCGTGACCGCCGACGGGGGCAATCCCAATCACACCTGGACCACCATGGTGCCGTACACCGCCATCAACACCGCCTGGTCGTCCCAGATCGGCTCCTTCACGGGCTTCGGCGGTGCCGTGTTCGATCCGGGCCGCCCGTTCAACGAGAACACGTTCGGGCGGGTGGCCAGCATCACGCTCAACGGGACGTCCGGGAGCATCACCATCCCCGGCACCGAGTTCTACGTCGACCTCGGGCTCAAGTCGGACCTCTTCACCGTGATCAACACTGACGGCACGAACGCCTCCATTTCGGGCCAGGGCTGGGGGCACGGCATCGGCATGGGCCAGTGGGGCGCGCTCGGCTACGCCATCGGGCAGGACAACGGTGACGGCAACTGGACGTACCAGCAGATCGTGAACCACTTCTACGGGCCGGCCACGTTGGGGAACCTCCCGGGCGGCACGACCCTGGCCGGCGACCAACCCAGTGGCGGGGTCGGTGGGTACTGGGTGAACGCCACCGACGGAGGGATCTTCAGCTTCGGCAACGCGCAGTTCTACGGCAGCACGGGGGGAATCCGCCTCAATCAGCCCGTCGTCGCCATCGCCTCGACGCACGACGCCGCCGGCTACTGGGAGGTCGCCACGGACGGTGGTGTGTTCAGCTTCGGCGACGCACCGTTCCTCGGCAGCACGGGGAGCATCCGGTTGAACAAACCCATGGTCGGCATGGCCACGACACCCGACGGCGGCGGGTACTGGCTCGTCGCGTCGGACGGCGGGATCTTCGCCTACGGCGATGCCCAGTTCTACGGCAGCACCGGCAGCTTGCGCCTCAACAAGCCGGTCATCGGCATGGTGCCGACCCACGACGGTGGCGGGTACTGGCTCATCGCGTCGGACGGCGGGCTCTTCGCATTCGGCGACGCGCAGTTCCACGGGTCGCTCGGCTCCACGCCACCACCCACGCCGATTGTGGGAGTGGCACCCTCTCCCGACGGCGGCGGCTACTGGATGCTGGAGGCCAACGGCACGGCGCACGGCTTCGGCGACGCGCCGTCTGTCGGGCTGTCGGGCAACTCACCGGCTCTCTCCACCATGAAGAGCCCCATGACCGGCCTCATCCCCGACTTCAGCGGGCATGGGTTCGATGCCGTGAATGGCAGCGGGCAGGTCTTCGCTTTCGGGGACGCGCCCTACTTCGGGGACGTCACCACCGCCGTGCCGGGCTACTCAGGCCATGCGGTCGGCATCGCCGTCACTCCCGGCTGACCTCGTCGCCCTGGCGGTCGCGGTGACCTCGGCCAGCCGCGGGAAGTGGCGCAGGCGGCCGAGCGGGCCCAGGCGTCCGGCGTCCACCCCGTGGTCCGCCGCGTTGAGCAGGCGCAGATCACCGCGGCTGTTGCCGTAGGCCCACAGGACCGGCTGCTCGCCCCTGGTGTTGGAGAGCAGGCTGCGGGAGCGGAGGTGGCCGACCAGCCGGGCGTACTTCTCGGCCCCGCGGCAGTTCTTCCCCTCGTAGCCGCCGGTGAGGAGCCCGCCGCCACCGACGGCCAGACGGGTCGCCACGACCCCGTCGACGCCCAGCTCCTCGCCGGCCGGGCTGACATAGCACTCCGGTGAGGCCGAGACGATGACGGTGTAGTGCCCCTGACGCTGGTGCCACTCGAGCCGCCGCCGGGCGTCGTCGCGCAGGTGCCGCTGCAGGTGGCGGAGGGCGAAGACGGCGGAGCTCCGATCGAGCTCGGTCACGGCCAGCCCCCCGAGCAGGCGCATGAACAGCTTCTCCTTGACCTCGTCGGCGGCCGTGCCTCCCGTGATGGCGGCGCGCAGGAGGGCCGGGGAGAGGCGCAGGGTCGCTCGCAGCACAGGCCACAGGCCGCGCAAGCTGACCAGGAAGGGGAACACGCTCCCCCCGTCGACCAGCGTGCCGTCGAAGTCGAAGGCGGCGACGGTGGGGCGGTCCGGTGGCCGCTCCCCGTTGGCGGTGTCGTCAGTCGAGCGCAGCGCCACGACGGCCGGCACCTCCCGCGAAGCGCAATGCTCCCTGCAGCGTCTCTCCGCTGTTGACGACGGCGCGCCCGCGGCGAGCTTCGCCGATGGCGGCCTCCTCCTCGCTCAAACCCCACTGCTCCAGCGCGCTCATGCGGTCCGAGCGCAGGCAGACCTGCGGGAGTGCGGCGAGCTGATGGGCCAACGCCACCGCCGCCGGCAGCGCCGCTCCGGGGGCGACCACACGGTTGGCCAGCCCCAGGGTGAGCGCCTCCGGCGCCGCCACGGCGCGTCCGGTGAGGATCAGGTCCATGGCCCGCCCGTGCCCGATGATGCGGGGCAGGCGGACGGTGCCGAGGTCGCACAGCGGCACACCGAAGCGGCGGCAGAACACCCCGAAGATCGCGTCTTCGGCGGCGATGCGCAGGTCGCACCAGAGCGCGAGCTCAATGCCTCCCGCCACGGCGTAGCCCTCGACGGCGGCGATGACGGGCTTGCCCAGCGTCAGCCGAGTGGGTCCCATCGGGCCGGGCCCGTCGTCGGGGATGGGCCGGCGGTCGCCTTCGGCCACCGCTTTCAGGTCGGCGCCGGCGCAGAAGGTCGCACCGGCCCCCGTGAGGACGGCCACCGCACGGTCGTCGTCCTGGTCGAAGGCCCCAAAGGCCTCCCGCAGCTGGTCGGCGCAGACGCTGTCGACGGCATTGCGGCGTTCGGGCCGGTTGATCGTGACCACCGTCACCGGGCCGTCGTGCTCGACGAGGACGGCGTCGGTCCGGTACGGCTGGTACGGGGCCGATGAGGGTTCGTCCGCGGCGGGCGAGGGACACATGGAGGCATTCTCCCACGACGGACCGGGGTATCCGCGCAGGGAGTTCCCGCTCACGCCCAGGTGAGAGGCGCTTTCTCGCGAACCGGACCGGGTGGTGGAAAAGATGACCAATCATGTCGACAATTGCAGGAGCAGCCGGTAGAGTCACAGTCCGCAAAGAGGACCTTCACCATTTTCCAGGAGGAACACCATGGCAATTCGTCTCGGGGACACCGCTCCCGACTTCACGGCGGACACGACCGAAGGCACCATCAACTTCCACGAGTGGTTGGGTGACAGCTGGGGCGTCCTGTTCTCGCACCCCAAGGACTTCACGCCGGTCTGCACCACTGAGCTGGGCGCCTTCTCCAAGGCCAAGCCCGAGTTCGACAAGCGCAACGCCAAGCTGATCGGCCTCTCGGTCGACTCGGTCGAGTCCCACGGGGCCTGGGCCGGCGACATTCAGGAGACCCAGGGCTCGGCGCTGGCCTTCCCCCTGATCGGCGACGAGGACCGCAAGGTGGCGGACCTCTACGACATGATCCACCCCAACGCCGACAACACGCTGACGGTGCGTTCGGTCTTCATCATCGGCCCGGACAAGAAGGTCAAGCTCACGCTGACCTACCCGGCTTCGACAGGCCGCAACGTCGACGAGATCCTGCGCGTGCTCGACTCGCTGCAGCTGACCGCCGACTACTCGGTGGCCACGCCGGTCAACTGGACCGATGGTGACGACGTCATCATCGTGCCCGCGCTCAGCGACGATGACGCCAAGGGC
>DATCEZ010000234.1:0-2944 GCA_036509775.1 Acidimicrobiales bacterium | reverse complement strand
CGCCGTGATGCCGATGTCGTGCTGCCAGGTGGACCGCTCCAACTCCACCGACTGGGCGGCGCGCAGCGCACCGGCCGCATCCCACTCGCCGATACGCAGGAAGATGCCGTCCCGATCGTCCGCGTCGCCGCCATCCTCGTGGCTCCCGTCATCGACCCCGAACAGCACCCGTCCGCCGTCGGCGGCCAGCCGGTGCACGTGCGACGCGATGGGGACGGTCAGCCCGCCGCCGAACTCCTCGGGTTCCAAGAACCGTGAGTACTGCAGAGGGATGCCGGCCTCGGGGAGGGCGAGGACCGATCCCGCATGCCAGAAGACGCCGGCGTCGGCCTCGGACTCCTGGCGTTGGTACCAGACGGCCTCGCCGTCGCGGATCTCGACGGCGTGCAAGGCGCCGGACCTTCCGCCCCCGTGGCCGCCCTCGTCCGCCCCTCCTGCACCATCACCAGCACCTGCAGCAGCACCAGTCCCCCACGGCCACGCCGGCCCCACCCGGAAAAGGGTCCCTTGCAGGTCAGGAGGGAGCGAGCCCGACATGGGCAGAGGCAGCGCGCCGTTGGATCCGATCACAGGGTCATCCGAAGATCCCGAGACTTCCAGAGGACACCCATGCGGCCGATCAACCTACCTGCGTATGGCAAAGTCGAGGCATGCCCACGCTCTCGGAGGACCTCACCTTCCGCGGCCTGATCCATCAGATGACCGACGTGGATCTCCCGAAGCGCCTCGACCAGCCCGGGCTGACGGTCTACGCCGGGTTCGATCCGTCGGCCGACAGCCTCCACGTGGGCAACCTCATGCAGCTGTGCACGCTCCGCCGGTTCCAGGACGCCGGGCACAGGACGATCTCCCTGGCCGGCGGGGGTACCGGCATGATCGGCGACCCCGGCGGAAAGCAGGACGAGCGCCAGCTGCTCGACCTCGAGACCATCGAGGGCTACCTGCGGAAGATCCGCCCGCAGCTGGGCCAGTTCCTCGACCTGGCCGACGGCCGAGCGCTCCTGCTCAACAACGCGGACTGGCTCGGCACGCTCTCGACCTTGGAGTACCTGCGCGATGTGGGCAAGCACTTCACCGTCAACCAGATGGTGACGAAGGAGTCCGTCAAGAGCCGCTTCGAACGCCCGGATCAGGGCATCTCCTACACCGAGTTCAGCTACATGCTCCTGCAGGCCTACGACTTCCTACGGCTCCACCTCGACCACGGATGTGATGTGCAGTTCGGCGGCAGCGACCAGTGGGGCAACATCACCATGGGGGTCGACTACATCCGCCGGGTCTGCGGCGACGAGGTGTGGGGCTTCACCACGCCGCTCATCGTGAAGGCAGACGGGACCAAGTACGGCAAGACCGAGTCGGGCACCGTTTGGCTGGACCCCGAGCGGACCAGCCCGTTCACCATGTACCAGTTCTTCCTCAACACGCCCGACGAGCAGGTGGTCGAGCTGATCAAGTTCCTCACCTTCTTGGAGCACGACCACATCACCGAGCTCGAGCTCCTTACAACCGAGCAGCCCCAGCGGCGCGAGGCGCAGCGGGCACTGGCCCGGGCCGTCACCGGTCTGGTCCACGGCGAAGCCGAGGTGGCCAAATGCGAGGAGGCGTCGGCGGCTCTCTTCGGCGAGGAGATCGCGGCCCTGAGCGAGGAGATGCTCCTCGCCGTGACTGAGGACGCACCGTCGACCGCCGTGCCGCGCTCGGAGCTCCTCGACGGTCTCACCCTCGTCAATGTCCTCGAGCGCACTGGTCTGGTCAAGTCCAAGAAAGAGGCGCGCCGGACGATCGAGCAGGGCGGCGCCTACGTGAACAACGTCCGGCAGACCGACGACGGGCGCAGCTTCACGGCGGGCGATCTCCTGCACGACAGGTACCTCGTGCTCCGCAAGGGACGCAAAGAGGTCCACATCGTCAAGGCCACATGAGGCGTCGTTTTCTCGTCCCGTCCCTCGTGCTCGTCATCGGATGCGCTTTCACCCTCACCTCGTGTGCGGGCGCCGACCAGGAAGGCTCGGCCGCGCACCGCATGTCGGTCTGGACCAGTGGGACCACCCTCGGTGAGGACATCGGCACCCTCATTGCGGACAACGCGCGTGTCGCCAAAGACGTGCCGAACGGCACGGGTGCCGTGCACGCGTCCTGCGCCACCACGCTGAACGACGCCGAAATGGCCAACACCAATCTGCCTTCGCCCGACCCCGACGTCACCGAACTGCTGACGAAGGCCTATGGGCTCGAGGGCACCTCGGCGAACCAGTGCTTTACCGCCGGCGCCACCGACAAGAAGCTCCTGGGCGAATCCGCCCGCAACGCCATCAAGGCCGAGGCGTTGTACCAGCAGGTCCTGCAGCGCATCCGTCAGATCGACGGGCGCACGGTCTCGACGACGACCACGACCGACAACTCCTCGGGGAGCATCTTCGGATGAGCGACGCCGACAGCACCGCCGCCGACAACACTGACGCCGACAGCACCGACGACGAGCTCGACCGCCACCGTCGCCGCGTCCTGTGGGCGCTCACGACCGGTCTGTATCTCATCGGGAGTCGTCACGGAGACGACGTCAACCTCATGACGGCCAACCTGGTGGTGCAGGTCTGCCTGGAGCCCAAGCTCGTCGGTGTGGCACTCGAGCGCGAGTCGGTCACGGCCGGACTGGTCACGGCCGGGGGCGGATTCGCGGTGTCACTCCTGGCCCGCAGCGACCGCGATGTGGTGCGGCGCTTCGTGAAGCCCGTGACCGACGTCGAGCGCGCCACCGACGGGGTTGTGCTCGCCCTGTCGGGCCAACCGGTCACCGAGGTCGGACCGGATCGCCGCCCGATCCTCAGTGCCGCCGCCGGCTACCTCGACTGCCGCCTGACCGGGGCGGACGCGTTGGGAAGCCACGTCTTCTGCATCGGCGAGGTCGTCGGCGTTGGCGGCGAGCCCGCCGAGGTGCTCCGCA
>DATCEZ010000233.1:0-3264 GCA_036509775.1 Acidimicrobiales bacterium | reverse complement strand
GGTGCCCCAGATGCGGTCGGCCCGCGGGTCCTCCTGGTCAGCGGGAGCGCCCCCGATGCCTTCGCTCACGGGTGCTGGCTGCTCACGGAGATGACCTCTCCGGAAAGGTAGGACGAATAGTCACTGGCCAAGAAGACGATCACATTGGCCACCTCCCATGTCTCGGCCCCCCGGCCGAACAGCTCGCGGCGGCGGAGCACCGCGAGGTCCTCGTCGGGGATGGCCCGGTTCAAAAAAGGGTGCTCGGCCAGGCTGGGCGAGACCGCATTGACCCGGACCCCGGCCGGGGCCGCCTCGGCGGCGGCACAGCGGGTCAGCGCCATGACCCCGGCCTTGGCCGCTGCGTAGTGGGCCTGGCCCGGTTGGGCCCGCCAGCCGAGGACCGACGCGTTGTTGACGATGATCCCGGTCTTTTGCGGCAACATCCGGGTCAGCGCGGCGCGCGTGCAGCGGAACGTGCCCGTCAACGTGATGTCGAGCACCGTGGACCACTGCTCGTCGGTCATGTCGACCAGTGGCACCGTGCCGCCGAGTCCGGCGTTGTGCACCGCCACGTCGATGCGGCCGAACCGCTCGAGCGCGCCGTCGTAGAGCGCCTGCACCTGCGCCTCGTCGCGCACGTCGCAGGCGAGTGCGTGCACGCGGTCGGAACCCGCAGCGCCGAGCGCGCCCGCCAGTTCCTCGGCCGTCTCGGCCAAGCGCCGTTCGTGGGCGTCCGACACCAGGACCGACGCGCCTTCTTCGAGACAGCGCCGTGCCGTGGCCGACCCGATACCCGTGCCCGCCGCCGCCGTGACGACGACGGCCTTTCCGTCCAGCAACCCGTGGCCCCCCGGTGGCGGCGGTGGTGGTGGCGGTTCGAAGGACGCATCGAGACTGGTACTCACGCCACCCCTTTTGGCTCGGGCGGCAGGCCGAGCACCCGCTCACCGATGATGTTGCGCTGAATCTGGTTGGAGCCACCGTAAATCGTCTCCGACCGGGCGAAGAGAAAGGAGCGCTGGAACTCCCCGAGTCCGTACCCGCCGTTCTCGGGCAGCGGCTGGCCGTCCAGGACGGTGCCGGCCGGGCCCATCACCTGCATCGCCAGCTCGCCGAGACGGCGGTGCCAGCTCCCCCAGTAGAGCTTGGCGATGGAGGCTTCGGGCGGGGCGGTGGGGCCGTCGACCCCGGCCAGGCTGCGCAGCGTGTTGTAGCGCATGATCGTCAATTCGATGTGCGCCTGGGCCAGCTGCTGGCGCACCACGGGATTGCGCGCCGTGCCGTTCTCCTCGGCCAACGCCACCAGCCGGTCGAGCTCGCGCCGGAAGCCCAGCTGGAAGCCGAGCAGCGCCACCCCCCGCTCGAAAGCCAGGGTGGCCAGGGCAACGCGCCAGCCTTCGCCCACCCCGCCCACCACGTTGTCGACAGGGGTCCGGGCTCCGTCGAAGAACACCTCGTTGAACTCGCTGGTGCGGGTGATCTGGGTGATGGGCCGTACCTCGACACCGGGCTGGTCCATAGGCACCAACAGGTAGGACAGGCCCTTGTGCCGCGTCGATGCGGGGTCGGTCCGGCACACCACGAAGCACCAGTCGGCCAGGTGGGCCAGGGAGGTCCACACCTTCTGGCCGCTGACGACCCACTGGTCACCGTCGCGCTCGGCCCTGGTCTTGACGTTGGCCAGGTCGCTGCCGGCGTCGGGCTCGGAATAGCCCTGGCACCACAACTCGGCCCCCTCGCGGATGGGCGGCAGGAAGCGAGCCTGCTGCTCGGGGGTGCCGTAGTGGATCAGGGTCGGGCCGAGCAGGCCCTCGCCCATGACGTTGACCCGGCCGGGCGCAGCGGCCCGGGCGTACTCCTCGTTGAAGATGACCTGCTCGGTCATGGTGGCCCCGCGGCCTCCGTGCTCGACCGGCCAACCGAGGCAGGTCCAGCCGCCCCCCGCCAGCACTTTCTCCCACCGCCGGCGCACCTCGAAGCCGAAGGTCTCGTCGCCCGAACCGCCACGGCCCCCCAGCTCGGCGAATTCGCCCACCAGACGCTCCCCCAGGAAGGCGCGGACCTCCTGGCGGAAGGCCACATCCTCGGGGCGGTCGCGCAGATCCATCCCCGGGGAGCGTAGCCAAGCCGGCGTCGCCGATCTGACGGACCGTCAGATGCGGGCTGCGGCCCCTGTCACCCCGGTCCGGCCGCCCCGTGGGCCTGGAATACTGCTCACGCACACCACCGCACGAGCGGAGTGCCAGAGGGAGGGAGGAAGACATGCCCTACTCCCAGGGCCGGATCGTCCACGACGCCGACGCCCACATTATGGAGACGCCGACATGGCTACGGGACCATGCCGAATCGGCCTACCGCGACCGCATGCCCGTCCTGCGCTATCCGGGCGGCAACGAGTTGCGCCAGACCGGCAACCCGGCCGATCAACAGCGCGACCTGGTCGCGGCGTTCGACGCGCTGCGCGAGCGACACGCCTCCCCCGAGTACCGGGCCGACGAGGAAGCCGAGATCATGGCGCGCAAGAACTTCGCCGCCACGGGGTCCTTCATTGCCGAGGACCGCGGCCGCGCCCTCGATCTCCTCGGGTTCTCGAGCCAGCTCGTCTTCAACACGTTCCACAACGGACGCCTGCACGACATGGAGCACGCCGACGCCGACCTGGCCTACGCCGCCGCCCGCGCCCACAACCGGGGCATGCTCGAGTTCTGCGGGGCGGACCCGCGCCTGCTGCCCTCCCTCTACGTCCCGCTGGTGGATCCCGAGCGCGCCGTCGCCGCCACCGACGAGGCCCTGGTCCAGGGCGCGCCCGCCCTGCTCATTGCGTCGGGGTGCCCGCCGCGGTCCTCACCGAGCCACACCGATCTGTTCGGCGTCTGGGCCCGGGCCGAGGAGGCAGGCATTCCCGTGGTGTTCCACGTCGGGGGCACCGGGACCCTCGTCGACCCGAACTACTTCGTCAACGGCAAGCCGGTGCCGCCGGACTTCCATGGTGGCGAGGAGAACTTCCGATCGGTCGACTACATGGGCATTCCGGTCCCGCCCGCCCAGACGCTGGCCACGCTGATCTTCGACGGGGTGCTCGAGGCGTTCCCCGACCTGCGCATCGGCGTCATTGAGCAGGGCGCCATCTGGGTGCCGTCCTGGCTGCGCCAGATGGAGTCCGCCTTCGAGGCCTTCCACCGCCACGAGGAGCGCCTGCAGGCACTCTCGCTCCGACCGAGTGACTACGTGCACCGGCAGTGCCGCTTCACGCCCTATCCGACGGAGGACGTCGGCTGGATA
>DATCEZ010000232.1:0-4121 GCA_036509775.1 Acidimicrobiales bacterium | reverse complement strand
TCCCGCCCGCCGTGGTCGAGAAGCTCGGCATGGAGATCCCCGAGCTCGAGGCCCTGCACGCCGCATTGACGCGTGTCATTGCCGCCGCCAACGACTCCTGAGGCGGCGAGCGGCGCCGCGCAGTAGTCCAGACCGGCGAACCATTCGCCCCGGCCCTGGGGCGTGAGATCGAGGACGTGCCACACCGGCGAGAGGAGGTCGATGCCCCGCTGCTGAATGTCGTCCGCCATGCGCGGGTGGCAGCTGTAGACGTGCCGGGGCCGGCCATCGGGGTCGAGGACGAACACCGACACGGTCGAGTCCTGCTCACCGTCCTCGTCCTCGGCGCCGAGGTCATAGTGGAAGGTGTTGTCGCCGCGTGACGCACGTGGTGCACCAGCAACGGGGGTCGGCGAAGATAGCGACGTGCTCGGCCATCTCGGCGTCAACGTGCCGGACCTGGGGGCGGCGGCGGCCTACTACGGCCCGTTGATGCCGCTGCTCGACTACGAGCCGTTCTTCACGACCGAGGACGCCCTCGCCTTCATGCCGGCCGAGGGACGGCGCGGGGCCTACCTCTTCTTGTACGAGGCGACGGCGGACCGGGACTACACGCGGGAGGCAACCGGATTGCAGCATCTCGCATTCGTGGTCCGCACCCGGGGCGCGGTGCGGGCCCTCCATGCGCACGTGCGAAGTGCCGGCAGCACCGTGCTCCATCCACCACAGGAGTGGCCGCAGTACCCCCCGCCCTACTTCGCCACGTTCTGGCTCGATCCGTTCGGGATCATGCTCGAGGCCGTCTGCCACCACGAACGCGACTGAAGGCGGTGGACAACGGTCCCGGCGACGGTGATGATCGCCTCATCCCACGGAAGGAAGAGCGCCATGCCCCAGTACGTCATCCTCGCCGACCACTCGCCCGACATCTGCCCCTCGGCGAACAGCCGGAGCCGCAACCGCGCCATTCAGGGCATGGGCCAGGACATGCCCCGGCTCTCCGCTGAGGCGGGCATCACCTTCGTCAGCGGCCCGCTCCACCTCGACCCCGGGCACCGCACGGTGTCGGTGGTCGACGCGCCGAGCATCGAGGCGGTGGTCGAGCTGGTCTACGCGACCGGGTTCTCGCAGTGGAACAACGTCGAGGTGTGCCCGACGACGCCGGTCGCCGACATGATGGCCAACCTCGATGCCTTCCCGATCGTCTTCGAATAGATCAGGCCACCTGCTCGAGCGCACGTCCGATATCCACGTTGCCCGAGACGCTGCGGACGCTCAGGTCCACCCGGGCCCCGGGACGGACCTCACCACCGGTTCCGTCACCGCCGCCGCCGTCACCGCCATCGCCGTCGGGCGCATCGGTCAGCGGGATGTCGGAGTACACCACACCCGACGTCGTCTCCACGTCGACGTGGAGAGCGACACCCTTCACCACGCCGACGGTGATGTCGCCCGAGACGGAGCGCACCTTCAGCCTGCCCTCGCCCAACGCCAGCACCCGCACGTTCCCCGAGACGTTCTTGACGTCGGCGCCCGCCGCCAGCTCGCCGAGGCGCACCTGACCTGAGGTCGCCTTGACCTCGACCCGGCGGCCGGCCGCACCCAGCTCGAGGTCGCCCGACGTGGCCGAGAAGTGGGCGCCGCCGGCCACGCTCGAGCAACGCAGGTCGCCCGAGACAGTGGAGGCCCGGATGTCGCCCCCGACCCTGCCGATGGTGACGTTGCCGCTGGCGGTCTTGGTCGTCACGTCCGCCGCCACGTCGTCGATGGACGCGTTGCCGCTGGCGGTCTTGAAGTCCACGTCGCTCACCAGCCCGTTGATCTCGACGTCGGCCGACGCCGTGGCCACGGCGACCTCGGCCCCTTCGGGCACCTCCACGCGCACGGTGACGCTGTTGCTGCGCAGGAGACGCATGCCGTAGACGCGCGGCAGCTTCACCTCCACGATGTGGTTGCTGCCCGAGGGCCGGCACTCGACGGTGGCGCGCTCGACCAGCTCCTCTGCGCCCGGCTTGTCCGCCACGAGCGACACGACAGTGCGATCCACTGCTCCGGCGATCACCACCACCAGTCCCGCGTGGATCTCGACGGAGAGGCGCACGCCTCCCAGTGTCTCGAATGTCTTCTCCATCGCCGCTCCTTCAGGTCGTGCCGTAGCCGTGCAGGCGATTGCCCACCCGGTTGCTCCGGCTCCGGTTGCTCGAGTTGCGCTCGAGCACGCGCACAATGAAGGTGTTCACCGAGACCCCCTCGGCCGCCGCGCCCGCTTCGAGCCGCGCCTTCAGGCCCTCACCGAGGCGCAGGCTGATGCGAGCTGACTGCTCGTCGCCCTCCCCCGTCGGCGCGGCAGCCGGACCCGGTTCGTCCTCGACATACGTCAGATCGACGTCGTCGCCGGCCACCCGGACGTCCACGCGCCCGCCCGGGAGCGTGGACGTCAGCTCGGCGGCGGCGTCGGACAGGACGTCGAGGATGCGGCCGGGCACGGAACGGCCGAGCACATCGGCGATCCGCTCGGCCACCTGGCCCACCACTTCGTCGCCGAGCTCGCCGACGGCGACCACGTCGGAACGCAGCCCGTCGACCACCAGTGACATCTTCATGACGTCATGGTGACATCACTTTGATGTCAGGTCAAGACCTCATAAAAAGTGCTGGTCAGCCCCCTGAAGCGTCCTGCACCTTGGTCTTGCCGGCCGTAATGAATGGCATCATCGCCCGCAATTCCTGCCCCACCGACTCGATCTGGTGGGCCTGGCCCTCCTTGCGCAGCTGCTCGAAGCGGGGGCGCCCGGCCTTGTTCTCGGCGATCCACTCCTCGGCGAAGGCGCCGCTGCGGATCTCGTCGAGGATCTTCTGCATTTCGGCGCGGACGGCCTCGTTGATGACCCGCGGGCCGCGGGTGACGTCGCCGTACTCGGCCGTGTCCGAGATGGAGTAGCGCATGCCCGCGATCCCCTGCTCGTACATGAGGTCGACGATCAGCTTCAGCTCGTGCAGGCACTCGAAGTAGGCCGACTCGGGCTGGTAGCCGGCGTTGACCAGCGTCTCGAAGCCGGCGGTCACCAGCGCGGTCAGGCCGCCGCAGAGCACCACCTGCTCACCGAAGAGGTCGGTCTCGGTCTCCTCGTCGAACGTCGTGTCGAGCACGCCGGCCCGCGTGGACCCGAGGGCGTGCGCGTAGGACAGCGCCAGCTCACGCGCCTTGCCGGTGGCGTCCTGGTGCACGGCGATCAGCGTCGGGACCCCTCCGCCCTCGGTGTAAGTACGGCGGACGAGGTGACCCGGCCCCTTGGGCGCCACCATGGTGACGTCGACGCCCGGGGGCGGCACGATCTGGCCGAAGCGGATGTTGAAGCCGTGGGCGAACATCAGGCAGTCGCCGTGGTTGAGGTTCGGCGCCACGAACTCGTCGTAGGCGGCCTTCTGCTCGGTGTCAGGCAGCAGCATCATGATCACGTCGGCCTCGGCGGCGGCGTCGGCCAGCGACAGGACCCGCAGCCCGGCCTCCTCGGCCTTGCGCTTGGAGCTGCTGCCCTCGCGCAGGGCGACGCGCACGTCGACGCCCGACTCGCGCAGGTTCTGCGCGTGGGCGTGTCCCTGCGAGCCGTAGCCCAGGATGGCCACCTTGCGGCCGGCGATCAGGGCGGGGTCTGCGTCGGATTCGTAATACATCGTGGCCATGTCTCTGAGCTCTTTCTCTTTCGTGATCGGTTCGGTGCGATAGGGCGGTGTGGGCCTGGGCGGGTGCGGCGCCTTAGTGGCGTTCCAGCTTAGGCAGGGCGACACGCCCCGTCCGTTGGAGCTCCTCGACGGCGTAGTGCTCGAGCAGGCCCTCGAAGTCATCGATCTTCTCTGGGCGGCCCGCCAGCATGACGGTGATGCGGTCAGCCCCCACGCTGACCACCTCGCCGCCGAAGACGCCCACCAGCTGTATGACCTGGGAGCGCTCGGTCGGGCCGACGGCGACGGTCACGAGGACCAGCTCCCGCTCGACCGCCTCCGCCGGCGACAGCTCGTCGATGGAGAGGACGTTGACCAGCTTGTCGAGCTGCATGATCACCTGCTCGAGGGGCGCGGACTCCACATCCACCACGATCGTGATGCGGCTGAAGTGCCCGTCCTCGTCGGTGGGTGCCACG
>DATCEZ010000231.1:0-2743 GCA_036509775.1 Acidimicrobiales bacterium | reverse complement strand
ACACGGCGCCCTACGCCGGCGTCGCCCCCGGCCCCACGTCCACCACGCTCATGGCGGGGCCCTGCGGCTCGGTGGACTTCCAGATCGACGACGCCCATCACCACAACGTGTGGCCCGGCGACGAGGTCGTCAACTGTCCCGCCCTCGGCTTCGCCCAGCTGGCCGCCGGCGCCACCGTCTCGGGCACCGGTGCATGGGATCAGACCAAACCGAACAGCACGCATCGGGTGAGGCCCGGCAACTACACGCTCGTCGTCGAGAACAAGCACTTCAGCTTTCCCCTGCGCGTCGCCAAGTCCTGATCTCCGGCGGGGCCACCGCGACATTCCTCCGGGGCTCCGCCTTTGGCGGCGCCAGACCTTGCTTTCGGACGACGATCCTCTATAGTTACCTAGATGACTAGTGAACTGCTGCCCCAAGCGGTCACCTTCCACCTACGGTCCGACTTGGGTGTGCCGGCCTACCTCCAGCTCGTCCAGCAGGTGCGCCAGGCCGTGCGCATGGGGGTCCTCGACATCGGCGACCAGCTGCCGACGGTCAGGGAGGTAGTGGCCGAACTCGCCATCAACCCGAATACGGTGCAGAAGGCGTACCGCGAGCTCGAGCACGAGGGCCTCGTCGTTGGGCGCCAGGGGATCGGGACCTTCGTCGCCCGCCGTCCCGACGGCCCCCCGCCCGGCACGCAGGTCCGGTTGGCCCGCGGCCTGTCCAAATGGGTGCAGTCGGCCCGGGCCGAGGGCATGGACGACGAGGCGATGGAATCCCTCCTGCGCGAGACATTGCGTGGGACGACGGCAGTGGAAGTCGCATGACGGCCCCGTCCGTCGAGACCAGCGGGCTGGGCAAGCAGTACGGGCAGCTGTGGGCGCTGCAGGACTGCTCGTTGCACGTCCCGCCCGGGCGGGTCACCGCTCTCCTGGGACCGAACGGCGCAGGCAAGACGACGTTGCTCCGGCTCCTCGTCGGACTGGCAGCGCCCAGTGCCGGCTCGGCCCAGGTACTCGGACGGCCCCCTGACGGCTCCGAGGAGTTCCTGGCCGACATCGGCTATCTGGCGCAGGACGTGCCGCTCTATAGGCGCTTGAGCGCGGCAGACCACATCGGGCTCGGCGCCCACCTCAACAAGCGGTGGGACGCCGAGGGTGCGCGGGACCGCCTCTCCCGCCTGCACGTGCCGACAGATCGGCCGGTTGCCACCTTGTCGGGTGGCCAGAGGGCCCAAGTCGCGTTGGGGCTGGCTTTGGCCAAGCAGCCCGGGCTCCTGCTCCTTGACGAGCCGGTGGCGGCCCTCGACCCGCTGGCCCGCCGGGAGTTCTTGTTGGCCCTCAGTGAGGCGGTGACCGATGGGGGTGTCTCGGTCATCCTGTCGTCCCACCTCGTTCACGACCTCGAGCGCGTCTGTGACCACGTCATCTTGATGAGCGCCTCGCGGGTCCAACTGTGTGCGGACATCGACGACGTCTTGGCATCACATCGCATGCTCCTGGGCCCGCGCCGCTCACTCGACGCGGTGGAGCCGGGACTCACCGTCATCAGTGCGACGCAGACGCAGCGCCAGACCCGGCTGCTCGTCCGCACCGACGGACCCGTGCTGGACCCGTTGTGGGAGCAGGCCGAGGTCGGCCTCGAGGACGTGATCCTCGCCTATATGGGCAACGAGAGCGCCGGCATCGTCCCCGTCAGCGCCGAGCGAACGCATCGTCACCTGGAGGTTGCGCCGTGAACCATCTCGTCTGGCGTCTCCACCGCAACCAGGTCTACTTGGCCGTCGCGGCCTTGGCGGCGCTCACCGTCATCCTGCTCATCACCGGCATCACCATGGCGGACGACTACCGCACGGCGCTGGCCAATTGTGCGGCCACGCAGAGCTGCGGGGATCTCGGCGGCGTCCTCTTCCGCGGCGACGGGGCGATCATGGATCTGGTCGACTTTACGCTGGTCGTGCCCCTTTTGTTCGGGCTCTTCTGGGGTGCTCCGCTGCTGGCCAAGGAGTTCGAGGACGGCACCCACAACCTCGCCTGGACCCAGGGGGTGAGCCGCTGGCGCTGGATACGCGCCAACATCGGCTGGTCCCTTCTCGCCGCCGCCGTCTGGGGCGCCGCCCTCGCCGCACTCGTCAGCTGGTGGCGGTACCCCGAGAACGCGTTGAACTCCCGCTTCGATGCGTTCGACGTCCAGGGCATCGTTCCCGTCGCCTACGCGCTCTTCGCCGTCGCACTCGGGATCGCGGTCGGATCGGTCATCCGACGGGTCCTGCCGAGCCTGGCCGTCACCCTGGCGATCTTCGTCGCCCTCAGGGTGGCGATCGGCGTGTACCTCCGCCCCCATTACATGGCGCCGATCACGAAGGTGTTTCCACTGCTCGGCCACGACTCGGGGCCCAGTGGCGCCTGGATGTTGTCGCAGGGGTTGCTCGGCCCGACCGGGAAGTCCCTGGGCCCGGGTATCGATTTCTCGCAGTTCCCCGCTGCCTGCCAGACCGCGCCACCAGGTGGCAAGGGCCTCCTCAGCCAGTGTCTGGCGTCGCACGGCTTCCGCCAAACGTTCACCTACCAGCCGGCCAGCCGGTTCTGGGCCTTCCAGGGCATCGAGGCCACCATCTTCGTCGTCCTGGCTGCAGCGCTCGTCGGCTTCGCTGTCTGGTGGGTGCTCGGTCGCGACGCGTGAACTACGGCACCAGCGCGATCTTCCCCACGGCGCGCCGGCCCAGGAGGTCCTCCAGCGCGCCGGCCACATTGTCGAG
>DATCEZ010000230.1:0-4599 GCA_036509775.1 Acidimicrobiales bacterium | reverse complement strand
AAGAGCGTGTTCGAGAACGTCGCCTTCGCCCTCGAGGTCATCGGGCGGCCCCGGCACGTCGTGGCCAACCAGGTGCCGCAGGTACTGGACCTGGTCGGCCTGGCCAACAAGCGTGACAACCTGCCGGGCGAGCTCTCGGGCGGCGAGCAGCAGCGGGTCGCCGTCGCCCGCGCCTTCGTCAACCGGCCCCTGATTCTGCTGGCCGACGAGCCCACGGGAAACCTCGACCCGCAGACCAGCCAGGGCATCATGCAGCTGCTGGACCGCATCAACCGGACCGGCACGACCGTGGTGGTGGCGACCCACGACGAGGTCCTGGTGGACAAAATGCGACGGCGCGTCATTGAGTTGAGCAACGGGCGCATGGTGCGCGACCAGGCCCGCGGCGTGTACGGCTTCGACGGCTCCGGCCAGGGGCAGGAGGCCGTCGTTTGATGCGCACCAGAGGGATCGGCTGACATGGCCGTCTCCGTTGACTACGTCGTGCGCGAAACGGCGTCGAACTTGTGGCGCAACCGCCTCATGACGGTCGCCGCCGTCCTGACGGTCGCCGTCTCGCTGTCACTCGTAGGTGCGGCCCTGCTCCTCCGCCAGGGCTCTGCCAACGCCACCGGCACGCTCGAGCGTGGCACCCAGGTCACCGTCTGGATGGAGCCCAATGCAAACGCGCAGGAGATCTCCGCCGTCGGCACCGAGCTGTCCCAGCTGAACTACGTGACGCAACCGTGCGTCTACTGGAACAAGGCGCGCAACTTCACCGAGGCCCGCCGGCTGCTTCCCTCGGACGTCTTCCAGGCGACCACCCAGGCGGAAATGCCGACGTCCTACTGGTGCACCCCGGTTGCACTGAGTGACGCGGCCCAGGTGGTGCACACCTTCAGCGGCACCGCCGGTGTCCTGTCCGTGACCGAGCCGCAGCAGACGATCCACAACGAGGAGACGGTGATCAACGTCTCGAAATGGGTCTGCCTCGCCATCGCCATCGTGCTGATCATTTCGGCGGCGGTCCTGATCCTCAACACCATTCGCATGGCCATCTTCGCCCGACGGCGGGAGGTCTCCGTGATGAAGCTGGTCGGGGCCACCAACTGGTTCATCCGGATCCCGTTCATGTCCGAGGGACTCCTGCAGGGCCTGTTCGGGTCGTTGCTGGCGGCCGTCGTCGTCTATTTCGTATACCTCTTCATCAACCACGAGGGGGCCGGCAAGACGACGAGCAACATCTTCACCGCCATGCACATGTCGGGATCAGAGGTACTGCTGACCAATGTGGTCGTGGTCATTGTCGGCATGGCGATCGGGTCCATCGGCTCCGCCATCGCGATCCGACGCTTCCTCGACGTCTGACGGCGTGCCGGATCGGCGGGACGAAGCCGCGAACGGCTCGAAGCCGGATCTGTCCCAATCCCGCTTCTTCTGCAACAACGCCCGCAAGGGGTCGCTCGTCTGCGGCATCATCGCCTTCGTCGCGCTGGTCATCGGGGGAGGCTTCGCCGAAATCAGCTCAAACGGATCGCCGACCTCGCTGGAAACGGCCGTCGTCCGCTGGGTCATTCTGGCCGCGCTCATCGTCGGGGTGACCCTCTACGTCATCGGCGGCCGCCTGCGCCGGGACACCCTCAACTAGGAGCGCCTCCGCCGGCCATCACGTCCAGACCTTCACGACCGGCATGACGGTGAAGGGACTCGAGGCGTTCTCCTTGGCCTGACACTCGGTCGACGATCCTTGCGCCGTCTGCGTGGGCGCCCGGCAGTCGGCCACGGAGGCGGCCGCGCTGGGGGTCGGGCAGGCGAACGGCCCACGACCGTCCCACGGCGCGTTGACGAGCACGCAGACCTCTCCGTTCTTGAGCCGCATGGCCCATGCGCGTATCTTGGGCACGGATGTCGACGCCTGGGGCAGCGCGCCGGCGGAGAAGCGGATGACGTCAATGACGGCCTGGTCGGGCACGCAGAGCAGCGAACCCCCGGAGGCGGCGGGAGGGGCGAAGCACGGGTCGTAGGGCACATCGCCGGGCTGGGCGATGCAGCGGTAGGAGGCCGAACCGGCCACGCCCGGGCTGGTGCAATGGCCCGACACCTCCTGGGTCACTTGGCGGCCCGGGGCAACGCCGCCCTGCGCGGTGAACGGGGAGAACGTCACGTCCTGTGATGCCGGGGCCGTCGTCGTGGTTGTCGAACTGGAGGAGGTCGTCGAGCTCGACGTCGTGCTGCCGTCCGCCGCGCTCGACGTGGAGGTCCGGTGCGTCGCGCCTGCGCCGTTCTCGTGCGCCGACGGCGTGCCTGAACTGCCACAGGCCGCCAGCGCCACCGCCGCGAACGCGGTGACGGCGAGGGGCGCCAGACGCCGGAGCGCGGTGTTCGCGGGCACGGTTCCGCATGCTGGCACAGACCCGGGGGGTCCGGCGGCTGGGCTCATCTGGGCCAGACTGAGGCGATGGGAAGCACCGGCGACAAGCCCAGGAAGCAGAATCGGCGATTGGCCAAGGTCCCGAAGTACGAGGAGCCCAACTCGCTTCCGGCCCAGGGCCTGACCGGGAGCTCGGGAGGGGTGTACGGATCGCGCTACGGGCACTCGGCCGACCACCATGGAGCCGAGAAGGCCCCCGGGCGTTTCGGCGCCTTCGTTCTCCGTGCCCTGGGGATGAAGCCCAAGTCCTAGGAGATCACCTGCCGCGCCGGTGCGGACTGGTGAGGTTTCCAGCAAGGTTTGCGCCAAGTGGAGGTCATCACGCTGGGCCGCGCCCCCAACCGGAGGGCGTGACGAAAGCGAGGATGCAGATGGCCAACACCACCACCATTACCGGGAACCTGACCCGTGAACCCGAAATCCGCTACACCCGTGAGGGGCAGGCGACAGCGCAATTGGGCGTCGCCGTCAACCGGCGGTGGCAAGACCGGACGACTCAGGAGTGGCAGGAGTCGACGTCCTTCTTCGACGTCATCTGCTGGCGCGATCTGGCGGAGAACGTGGCGCTCAGCCTCACCAAGGGCATGCGGGTGGTCGTCACCGGACGGCTCGACCACCGCACCTGGGAGACCGAGGAAGGCGAGCACCGCTCCAAGGTGGAGATCACGGCGGACGAGGTGGGCGCCAGCCTGCGGTTCGCCACGGCCGATGTCCACAAGGTGGAGCGACGGGGATCGGCCTCGCCGGACAACGGTGACGCCGACTCGGTCGAGGCGTTGGCGGTCGAGGCCTAAGTGGGGCCGTGGCTCATCATCACGCCCGCCTGGGCGGCGCCGGCAGCGCGGTTCGTCCGAGTGTCCGCCCAGGCCCTGGCCGCTCCCGCCGCTGCCGCGGGTGCGACGGCCTTCGTCGTCATCGGCGTTCTCGCGTTGCTGCTGGGCGCGCGAGCCCGCCGGGCCACTGCAGCCGCTCGACGTGACCGTGTTCAGCCGTCAGCGCCGGCCGCGGGGTCGGCGCGGTCGCTCTCGGGCTCGTAGGTCAGCGAGAGCGAGTTGACGCAGTAGCGCTGCCCGGTGTCGGTGGGACCGTCGGGGAAGACATGCCCCAGATGGCCACCGCACCGGGCGCACAGGATTTCCGTGCGCGCCAGGACGAGGCCGCGCTCCCTGCGTTCGAGGACGGTCCCCTCGGCGCGGGCCCGGTCGAAACTGGGCCAGCCCGTGCCGGACTCGAACGTGGCGCCCGTGTCGAACAACGCCGCACCGCAGCCGGCGCAGCGGAAGATGCCCTCGCCGTCGACGTGCAGGAGCTCACCCGACCAGGGGGGCTCGGTGCCGGCCCGGCGCAGAACCGCGTAGCGGTCGGCGGGCAGCTCCGCCTTCCATTCGTCCTCGCTCTTGGTGACCTCGAATGCGGCTTCGTCGTCGCGGGATTTGCGCGTGAACATCGTCTACCTCTTTCTGCAACCGGGGTGATACCCGTGGTCAGCCAGGGGGTACTCGCCATGCACGGGGGTTTAGGCACGACAAATTTCGGACAAATACCGGGTTGACAACGTTGGGACAAATTCGGAAGGATCGCTTCCGCTGGGCGTCTGAGGAAGTCAAAGCGGAGGTGCTGGGTGGAGACCCGCAAACGGGTGAAGCTGTTCGTCGTCGGTGTCATCCTGGGGATGAGCATGTTCCTGGTCGGCGGCCTGCGAATGCCGGCCCACAGCCCGGAACCGGAGCCAACGGCCGAGTTGCAGCCGTGGCTGCAGAAGTCGATGTGCGACTACCCAGCCGTCGACTGCACGTCGGTGGGCAAGGTGGTGACGTCGGCCGCGACCCATCAAGGCCTGGGCTGACCGGATCGAGCACGGGTCAGGCCGCCAGCCCGACGGCGGCGCTCCCCATCAGGAACAGGAAGTTGTCGGCGTAGAACTGCCGGCGCACTCCGGCGTCGACGTCGCCGAGCGAGGCCTCGAACCGTTCCAGTGGCTTCCGGCCGCCCTCCACGTGCGGATAATCGGACGAGAACAGAACGAGATCGGCGCCGGCCTGCTCCACTATCCAGCCGACGTCCTCCGTCGGATAGGGCGTGAAGCGGCACTGCCGGTGCACGTAGTCACTCGGTCGGAGCGAGAGTGCCTGCAGGCGCTCCTCGTGGCGGTGGAAGGCCTCGAAGGCGGACTCCATCTGGCGCAGCCA
>DATCEZ010000229.1:0-12319 GCA_036509775.1 Acidimicrobiales bacterium | reverse complement strand
GGCCCTGACGCCGAGGCCGATCCCGCCGGGGCCGTGCGGGCCGCCTACCACGCCGCCTGCCTGCGGCTGGTCGAGCTGGCGGCGGACTGCGCCCGGCCGGCCGACGGCTCGGAGCCGCGGCCGATGGTGGCCGCGCCGCGTGCGGGGCTGCCCAAGGCCGAAGCGGAGCGGACGGTCACGCCCGAGGCCTACAAGGCCGCCATCGGCGCCGCCAAGGACTACATCCGCGCCGGCGACATCTTCCAGGTGGTGCTCTCGCAGCGCTTCGATCTCGACCTCGAAGCCGATCCCTACGACGTCTACCGGGCCCTACGGCTCCTCAACCCGAGCCCCTACATGTACTTCCTGCGCTTCCCCGACGTCACCGTCGTCGGCGCGTCGCCCGAGCCGATGGTGCGCCTGCGCGACAACGTCGTCATCTCCCGGCCGATCGCCGGCTCGCGTCCACGCGGCGAGAACGAGCAGCACGACCGTCTCCTCGAGAGCGAGCTGGTCGAGGATCCCAAAGAGTTGGCCGAGCACATCATGCTGGTCGATCTGGCCCGCAACGACGTCGGGCGCGTCGTCCGCTTCGGCACCGAGCAGGTGGACGAGCTCATGACGATTGAGCGCTACAGCCACATCATGCACATCACGTCGCAGGTCTCGGGCGAACTCGCCGACGGCAAGGGCCCGATCGACGTGTTGCGGGCGACGTTGCCCGCCGGGACGCTCTCGGGAGCACCCAAGGTGCGTGCCATGGAGATCATCGACGAGCTCGAGCTGACCAAGCGCGGCGTCTACGGGGGCGTGGTCGGCTACATCGACTTCTCGGGCAACGTCGACACGGCCATCGCCATCCGCACCATGGTGATTTCGCCCGGCGGACGGGCCAGCGTGCAGGCAGGCGCGGGCATTGTGGCCGACAGCGATCCGCAGAGCGAGGACGAGGAGTGCGCGCACAAGGCCGGCGCGCTGCTGGTGGCCGTGACGGCGGCGCGGGGGATGACCGCTGCCCGGCTGGCCCGGACGGCGCCGTGAGCGCGACCAGCCTCCCCATCCCGCGGCCGCTCGACGACCAGACCGAGGCGCTGCGCCACGGCGCCGCGGCGTTCCGCGCCGGCCGTGACGTCGTCGCCGTGGGCGGGCCCGATGCCGAGGCCTACCTGCAGGGCCAGCTGAGCCAGGACGTCGCCGCCCTGGCCGTGGGCGCGACGGCGGACTCGCTCCTGCTCGAGCCCGACGGCAAGCTGTGCGCCCTGTTGCGGGTCACCCGTACCGACGGGCAGGGGTTCGTCCTCGACGTCGACCGGGGCTACGGCGATGCCGTCGTGGCCCGCCTCCGCCGTTTTCTGCTGCGCTCCAAGGTGGAGCTCGAGCAGCTGGCCTGGCGCGATCTGTCCCTGCGCGGCGCGGGCGTCGAGGCCGCCGCGGCCGGGCTGCTCACCGTCCTGGCAGAGCGGGGCGTCCTTGCCTTGCCCTTCGAGTGGAACGGCTGGACCGGTGTGGACCTCCTCGGACCCGACGACGTGGTGCTGGCGCCCGGTGACGGCGCGTTGCCCGACGGCATCACCGCCTGCGGCGC
Source organism: Acidimicrobiales bacterium (assembly GCA_036509775.1). Lineage (GTDB taxonomy): Bacteria > Actinomycetota > Acidimicrobiia > Acidimicrobiales > RAAP-2 > Bog-473. The sequence continues at coordinate 10,755 of DATCEZ010000229.1, read as the reverse complement.
CGAGGCGGTCGAGGCCTGTCGCATCGTCTCGGGCATCCCCGCTATGGGATCCGAGCTCACGGGCAAGACCATCGCCGCCGAGGCGGGACTGGTGGAGCGCACGGTGAACTTCACCAAGGGCTGTTACACCGGCCAGGAGCTGGTGGTCCGGCTCGATGCCCGGGGCTCGAACGTGCCCCGCCGCCTCGTCGGCGTGGTGGGCCCGGCCGGTGACGAGACCCCGCTGACCAGGGGCATGACCCTCCACGCAGGAGAAGCGCCGCCCGGGGACGGTGCGGCCGACGACAAGGTGATGGGCACGCTCACCTCCGCCGCCTGGAGCAGTGAGCTCGGGGCCTGGGTGGCGCTGGCCTACCTGCACCGCAGCGTGGAGGCCCCCGGCCCGGTCCGGGTGCGCTCAGGCGACGGTGTCGGCGGCTCTCGCCCGGTGCGGGTGGCCCTGTTACCCCTGACCGATACCGGCACCGGCACTGGTACCGATACCGGCACCGGCACTGGTACCGACGCCCAGCCCAAGCCCGGCTGACGGGCTGCGAGGATCGGCCGCACCGGTGCCCCCAGCGCTGCAGCACGGCGGCGGCAGGCACCCCAAACCAGACCGCCCCCAGCGCATCGCACTCGTGTTGGCCGGGGTGGCCTACGCCTTCGTGGCGGCCGGCACAACCGCCTTCACCCGCTCGGCCAACATCGTCACGGGGCTGCCGATCGTGGCGCTCGCCGTCCTGGTCGTCCTGCGCTGGCCGCTCCGCCCTCGGCCCCTCCGGGCCGACTCCGACCGGGTGGCGACGCCGCACCCCTGGCGGGCCTGGCTCATCCTCTTCGGCGCGCTCGTGGCGTGGGAGCTGGCCGAGTACGCCGCCCGGGGCAGCCGGGCCGACCACCCCACGCTGAGCTCCATGACCGATGCGGTCGACCGGTACTTCGTGCTGAAGGCGGTCGTGTTCTTCCTCTGGCTGGCCCTCGGTGTCGCCATCGTGCGCAAGGGCGGCCGTCGCCACCACCACCGGCCCGAGCCGGCCACCGCCGCGGGCGGGGACGCGCTGTGACGTCGGTGTTCTCGTATGCGGTCTGGGCCCTCCTGGGCTTGGCCACGCTCGTGCTCTGGGCCCGTTCCCGTTCCCGTTTCCGTGCACCGGAGCGCTCGCCGGCCCGCCCGGCGTGGTGCTCGAACGCCTGGCCACTGGGCCGATCCTGCGGGTGCTGCTCGTCTTGGGCTGGATGTGGGCCGGCTGGCATCGCTTCGCTCGCGGAGGTCCGCAGCGCTCTGAACTGGCTCAATGCGCCCTTTGAGCCCGTGCGCAGCCACCAGCACCGCAATGGCAACCGGACGTCACCGGAGCTGAGACGACGGGGGCACAGGCTCTGCCCGTGGGGGACAACCGGGGTGACGCGCAAACGGCCGGAGCGGAGCACGAGCACCAGGGCGAGGACAGGGACGAGTCGCTGCGACCGGCTCTGAACCCGTTGCGCGCCGTAGGCTGGATCTTCCGCGACGGCGACTGCATCGCCATTGAGCGTCAGAGTGAAGATCTGCGGACACGGGTATTGGCGGACTGATGGTCAAGGTCACGCAGTTCTCCGATGACGGCACCGAAGTGGCGTCGATCGAGCTCGATGACTTCACGATCGAGGTCATCTACTCCGGGTTGGCCGCCATGCTGCGCGATGCCGCGGCGGCTCGGCCCGCGGCCCCCGCACCGTCGGGCGACCTGTGCCGCGAGGCGCTCCAGCGCCGCCAGCGGGTCCTCAGCCGCCTGCGCGACTGACCAAGACGATGCCGGCCGGCACCCGTCGGCGCCCCGCACAAGGGAGTGGCCAGGACCGAAAGGGTGCGCCGCTACGCTGAAGCGTCATGCCCACCTACCTGGCGGACATCATCGCTGCTCATCGGGCTCGCGCCGAGGCTGATGGCCGCGCCCTTCCCGACCTGGTCGAACAGGCGGCGGCCACCCCTCCGCCCCGGGACTTCATGGGTGCGCTCAAAGCGGACGGGCTGACCTGCATCGCCGAGATCAAGCGCCGGTCCCCTTCCAAGGGCGACCTGGACCCCGGCCTGCAGCCCGACCTCGTGGCCAAGGACTACGTGACCGGCGGCGCCTCCTGCCTTTCGGTGCTGACCGACGTCGACTTCTTCGGCGGCTCAGTGGCGGACCTGGCCGCGGCGCGCCATGCCTCGGGGCTGCCCGTCCTGCGCAAGGACTTCACGGTGCAGGAGGCCGACGTGGCCGACGCCCGCCTCATGGGAGCCGACGCCGTGCTCCTGATTGTGGCTGCGCTCTCGGACGCCGAGCTGGCGGCGTGCGCCGCCCTGGCCGAGGAGCTGGCACTGGCCGCGTTGGTCGAGGTGCACGACGAGGAGGAGCTGGGTCGGGCCCTGCAGGCCGGCGCATTGCTGGTGGGGGTGAACCAGCGCGACCTGCGCACGTTCGAGGTGGATCACGAGCGGGCCTGCACAATGGCGGCGCAGATACCGCCCGGGGTGGTCGCCGTGGCCGAGTCGGGCATTCGTGACGCCGACGATGCCCGTCGGCTGGCCGATGCCGGCTACGACGCCATTTTGGTGGGGGAGACGTTGATGCGAGCGGCGGATCGACCTGCCCAGTTGCGCCAGCTGGTCGGGCACACCGTCGGGGCACGATGAGCGACGACCTGTTCGTCAAGATCTGCGGCATTACGTCGGAGGCCGACGCGCTGCTCTCGGTCAGTCTCGGGGCGTCGGCGGTCGGCTTCATGTTCGCTCCGTCACCCCGTCAGATCTCGGTGCAGCTGGCCGGGGACATCGCCAAGCGCCTGCCCGAGGACGTGCTGACCGTGGGCGTGTTCCGTGACGAGGCGCCGCAGCGTGTCGTCGAGGCCGTGCGTCTGGCCGGTCTGGGTGCGGCGCAGCTGCACGGGCACGAGACGGCCGAGGAGACGAAGTGGGTACGGGCCCGCGTCCGCACCGTCATCAAGGCCTTCCCGGCCAGTGATCCCACCATTGCGCGCTTCGAGGACTTCGGCGCCGATTTCCTTCTCGTCGACGGGCCGAATCCCGGTTCGGGTCAGGTGTTCGACTGGCGGCTGGCCGAAGGCGTGTCGAACCACCATCGCCTCATCGTCTCCGGCGGCCTGCGCCCGGACAACGTGGCCCAGGCCGTGATCCACCTGCGCCCTGGCGGCGTCGACGTCTCGACCGGGGTGGAGTCCGCCCCGGGCCGCAAGGACCCGCTCCTCCTCCGTCAGTTCATCGCCAACGCGCGGGAGGCCGCTGCCGGCCTCGCGGTACGCGACCCGCTGGACGCCGCCGCCATGGCCGGGGACCCCTACGACTGGAGGGACGCGTGAGCGACGAGAGCCAGAGTCTCATGGGCCACCCGGCCTCCGACGGCCGCTTCGGCGAGTTCGGCGGTCGCTTCGTCCCGGAGTCACTGATGCCAGCCTGCCTCGAGTTGGAGAAATGGTTCGACGACGCCTGGGGTGACCCGGCTTTCCGCGCCGAGCTGGACGGGCTCCTGCGCCACTACGGGGGACGCCCGACACCCGTCACCGAGTGCACGCGCCTCTCCGAGCGTCTGGGCGTTCGTGTCTTCCTCAAGCGGGAGGACCTGGCGCACACCGGCTCGCACAAGCTCAACAACGTGGTGGGCCAGGCGCTGCTGACCAAGCGCATGGGCAAAGGGCGCATGATCGCCGAGACGGGCGCCGGCCAGCATGGCGTCGCCTCCGCCACGGCTGCCGCGCTGTTCGGCCTCGAATGCACGGTCTTCATGGGCGAGGTGGACACCCGGCGCCAGGAGCTCAACGTCTTCCGCATGGAGTTGCTGGGCGCCGAGGTCCGCACGGTGACGTCGGGAAGCCGGACGCTCAAGGACGCCGTGAACGAAGCCATGCGGGAGTGGGTGGCGACGGTCGACACCACGCACTACTGCCTCGGTTCGGTCATGGGGCCGCATCCCTTCCCGTACATGGTGCGCCAGCTCCAGCGCGTCGTGGGCGAGGAAGCCCGCGGGCAGTGCGCCGATCTGCTCGACGGTGCCGCGCCCGACGTCGTGGTCGCCTGCGTCGGCGGCGGATCGAATGCGGCGGGGACCTTCGCCGGCTTCGTCGACACTCCGGCGCGCCTGGTCGGGGTCGAAGCGGCCGGCGGTGCCGCCGTCACCAACGGCATTCCGGGCGTCCTCCACGGCATGCACTCCCGCCTGTTGCAGGACGAGGCCGGGCAGATCCAAGAGGCCGAGTCGATCTCGGCCGGGCTGGACTATCCGGGCATCGGGCCCGAGCACGCCCACCTGGCCGCCATCGGGCGGGCCGAGTACTCGCTGGCCTCGGACGACGAGGTCCTCGACGCCTTCCGCCTGCTCAGCCACACCGAGGGCATCATTCCTGCGCTGGAGTCATCCCACGCGGTGGCCTGGGTGGCCAAGAACGCCGGCACCGACACCCTGCCTGCAGGGTCCACCGTGCTCATCACCCTGTCGGGCCGGGGCGACAAGGACGTGGCCCAGGTGCGCGAGATCTTCGGTCGCCAGCGCGATGCCTGACCTCGAGAAGGAGCTCCGGGCCCGCCGCGACCAGGGTCGCAAGTTGCTGATCCCCTATCTCATGGGGGGCATGACCGACGACTGGACGCAGTCGCTGGCCGCCGTGATTGCCGCGGGGGCCGACGCGGTGGAGGTGGGCATCCCCTTCTCGGACCCGATGATGGACGGGCCGGTGATTCAGGAAGCGGCCCTGCGCGCGCTCCAGCGCGGCACGGTGCCCGACCAGGTCCTCGACGGCATTGCGCGGGCGGAGGCCCCCGTGCCGATTGCGGTCATGACCTATTACAACTTGGTCTTCCGTGCCGGTCACAAGCGCATGGCCCGCTCGTTGGCCGTCGCCGGCGTCACCGGGGCCATCATCGCCGACCTCCCCATCGAAGAGATCGGCGGCTGGGCTGCCGAGGCGGACGCCGCGGGCATCGACACCGTCCTGTTGGTGGCACCGTCATCGCCGCCAGATCGGGTGGAGCGGATTTGCGCCCGGGCGCGTGGCTTCGTCTACGCCGTGGCCCGCATGGGCGTGACGGGGGAGCGAGTCGACCTCGGGTCGGACGTCACGAAGGTCGTCGGGCGGATCCGGAGCTGTACGGACATGCCGGTCTGCGTCGGCGTGGGCGTGTCGACGCCTGATCAGGCGGCGCAGGTGTGCGAGGTGGCCGACGGCGTGGTGGTGGGTTCGGCGCTCGTACGCCGACTGCTCGAGGAGGAGGGTCCCGACGGTGCGGCGGCCTTCATCGGGTCGTTCCGCGACGCCATCGACTAGACGCGCCCGCTGAGCTGCCGCTCCACGGCGGCCGCGAGGGCACGTTGTCCCGCTGCGGTCGGGTGTGCGGCGCGCCACACGTAGTCCTGCAGATCCCGCTCGGCGGCCAGCGCGGACGCGCTCAGGCTGGTGCACGCCGCCGGTCCGTGCAGCGCGTCGGTGCCCGAGCAGGCCTTGGCGGCCAGTATGTGGTCGGCGTCGGCGGCGAGGGTGGCGTCGGGCACGGGCTCGCCCGAGAAGACCCAGGGATCGGCCGTACAGATCCCGTGACCGTCGAAGGCCCGCGCGACGTCGACCAGCGCCACGTTGGTGACGTGGTGCACCCGGGCGTCTTCGACCGCGCCGGCCACAGCCCGGTTCAGCGCGTCCAGGACGACCTGGGCGGCGGCGTACGTGCTGTCCGCGTTGGGCTTGAGGCCGTCGCAGACGAGGTTGGTGTGCAGCGACCCCGTGGCCGTGCCCTGGGCGATCTGTGACGGCTCGGGGATGGGCTGGTAGTAGTCGAGCACCTCGATGGTCGAGCTGTGCGGCGCCATGGACTCAATGGCGCGGGTCAGGCTGCTCTTGACCCGCGCCAGCTGCGTGGCGATCGTCGGCGTGACGGCTCCGTTGGCGACGCAGCTGTTCCCGAGCCCGATGCGCACGCCGAGGACGCGGGCCAGCTGGTACTCGAGACAGGCGCTGAAGTCGATGTCGTCCGCTCCGTCCTGCAGGAGGACGAGACGGGCCGGGTGCCGGCCCAGGTCGGCTGCGGCCAGCTCGTCGGACAGGTTCCGGGCCTGCTGCGGTGGCACCGGGCACTGGCCGTCCCTGGTGGTGTTGTCGACGCCGTCGGCCACCGCGCCGCTGATGGAGAGTTGATCACCGGTCAGGTGGCAGTTGGTCGTGCGCACCGTCATGGTGAGCCCGAGGTCCGCCGCCACCATGGTGGGGTAGGCCTGAGCGGATGGCCCCTGAGAGACCGCGTCGGCGGGCAACCCGATCTGGGGCGTCACGTAGGGGTTGGCCAACCCGTGCCCGTACGGGACCGAGTCCCCGAGGGCGACGGCTCGGGTCGATGGCGCAGGTGGGACGGCAGGCGGGCCCGCACTGCGCGTCACCAACACGATGCTTCCCGCCACGAGGGCGAGCACCACGACCACGGCCACCACATGGAGGAGTCGGGAGCGGCGCGCCGCGGCACCCCAGGTTTGTAGCCTTCCCATTGACGGACCTCACGAGTCACTGCTCCGGTGGCAGCGGAGGTGCGACCTTACCGGCTCGCCTCAGCCAGGCGGCAGCAGGACGAGGCAGCCGTTGTGGCCACCGAAGCCGAAGGAGTTCGAGAGCACCGCCGCCGGTTCCCAGGGGCGGGGCTCTCCGTGCACAATCGGGATCGTGATCTCAGGGTCCGGCTCGGCGTAGCCGGCCGTGGGCGGAATGGTGGCACGGTCGATTGTGAGGACGGCGGCCACGGCCTCAATGGCGCCGGCGGCTGCCAGCCCGTGACCCGTCACCCCCTTGGTGGAGGTGACCAGCGGCCCCGCCTCGCCGAAGACCTTGGCGATGGCCCGCGCCTCGGCCAGGTCGTTGAGCGGCGTGGAGGTCCCATGGGCATTGATGTGCCCGACGTCGGCCGGTGTGATCCCGGCGTCGCCCAACGCCAACTCCATGCAGGCCACTGCGCCGGAGCCGTCGGGGGCGGGAGCGGTGATGTGGTGGGCGTCGGCGGTGCTGGCGGCACCGGCCACCTCGGCGTAGATGGTGGCGCCGCGGGCGACCGCACGATCCCAGTCCTCGAGGACGAGGGCGGCGGCACCCTCTGTCATGACGAACCCGTCGCGTCGGACGTCGAACGGGCGCGAGTGGCCTGACGTCGACAACGCCGTCATGTTGGCGAAGGCAGCCAGTGCAACCGGATGCATGCTGGCTTCCGAGCCGCCCCCGATGGCCACGTCGCAACGGCCGCTGGCCACCAGCCTGGCCGCGGCCGCAATGGCGTGCGTCCCGGCGGCGCAGGCGGTGCAGATGACCTCGGACGGACCGCGCCAGCCCAGTCGCATGGAGATGCCGGCGGCGCCCGCATTGGCCATCATCATCGGCACGAGGCGAGGGGAGACCCGGTCGGCGCCCTTCTCGTTGTACACGCCGACCTGGTTGGCCAACGTCTCGAATCCGCCGACGCCCGTGGCGAAGACCACGCCCGCCTTGGCGGGGTCGACCGCGAGCTCGCCGGCGGCGCTGACGGCCTGGTCGGCTGCGACCATGGACAGCTGGGCGAAGCGGTCGAGCTGACGCACTTCTTTGCCGCTGAACCAATCGGTCGGCTCGTAGTCGCGCACGACCCCACCGACCACCGTCGGGTGGAGCAGGCCGTCCCACAACGCGTCCACGCCCACGCCGCAGCACGTGACCGCACCGAGCCCGGTTACGGCGACGCGCCGTCCCCGGATCGGTCCCTCGGCCCCGACTCCGATCTGCATCAGAGCTTGGCTGAGATCAGGTCGAATGCCTGCCCGATGGTTGTGATGTCCTCCAGCTCGGTCTCTTCCACCGTGATGTCGAACGCCTCTTCGAGGGCCATGACGAGCTCGACCAGGTCGAGGCTGTCGGCGTCGAGGTCGTCGGCGAACTTTGCTTCCTTGGTGATCTTGTCCGCCGGCACCTGTAGTACTTCCACGGCGCACTCGCGAAACTTCTCGAACGCTGCGTCGCTGTCCACAATCTGCTCCTTTGTCGTCGGTTCCTTGAACGCTACAGGCCCATGCCGAGGCCGCCGTCGACCGGCACGACGGCACCGGTGACGTACGCGGCGGCATCCGAGGCCAAAAAGCCCACCACGGCCGCTACGTCGGCCGGGTTGCCGGCGTGCCCGAGCGGCACCTGGCTGGCCATGACAGCGATCCGGTCTGCACCGAGGGCGGCGGTCATATCGGTGTCGATCAGGCCCGGCGCCACAACGTTGACCGTGATCTGTCTGCTACCGACCTCCCTGGCAATGGCCCGGGCCATGCCGACCAACCCCGCCTTGGATGCGGCGTAGTTGGCCTGCCCGGGCAGCCCGACGAAGGCGCCGACCGACGAGACGAAGATGAGCCGGCCCGTGTGCAGGCGGAGCATTTTGGCGACCGCCCGTTTGGCCACCCGGAAGGAGCCGGTCAGGTTCGCATCAATGACGTCGTGGAATGCCTGGTCACTCATTCGCAGCATCAACGAGTCCAAGGTGATGCCGGCATTCGCCACCAGCACCCCGACGGGACCCCACTGCTGCTCAATGGCGGCGAAGGCTGACTCGACCTCTTCGGCGTTGCGGACATCGCAGCGCACGGCGAGGAACCGCTCCGGCTCGGCGCCGGCGGGCGCCGCCGGGGGATCGGCGGAGCGAAAGGTCGTCGCGACCTGGTCCCCGTTGGCCAGGAACCACGCGACGCAGGCGGCGCCGATGCCGCGGGTCCCACCGGTGACGAGGACGACGGCCATCAGCGGGCGTCGGGCACTCGGAGCCACACGAGCGGCTGGCCTTCTTGGACGCGCTCGCCGTTCGCGGCCAGCCAGCCGATCACCTGTCCGGCGAAGGGCGTACGCACTTCGGAGACGCCGACGCGTCCGACCAGCTCGCCGACGTCGACCGCCGAGGACGGGTCTGCGCCACCGTCAGTCCCTGGCAGTAATCCGGTCCCTGGTGCCTGCAAGGAGGATTCGGGGCTGAAGATGCCGCTCGAGGGGCTGACTACGACGCGTTCAGACATGTACAGGTGCTCGCCCTGGTGCAGTGCCGGCTCGGCCCTCCAGGTTCCGGCGGCACTGATCTGGTCGATCAGCGTGTCCAGGTCCTCGGGCTTGGACACGGCCAGGGACTGGATTTCGGGCAGGCTGCGCTTGGCCAACCCGCTCAGCACACCCCCCGGCCCGAGCTCCACCAGCGAGGTGAGGCCGAGGCCGGCGAAAGTCTCGAGCGTCTGTCGCCAGCGCACAGGACTGCAGAGCTGGGCCGACAACAGGCCGGGCCATTCGGCTGGGTCGTCATGCACGTGGGCGTCCACGTTGGCGACGACGCGCACCTCGGGGGTCAGGAACGTGACCTCGGCCAGCGCCTTTCTGAGGTCGGCCCGCGCCCCTTGCATCAATGGCGTGTGGAACGCGCCCGAAACCTGAATTGGCATGACGCGCTTGGCGCCGAGGCCCTTGGCCAGTTCACCGGCGAGGGCGACCGCTTCGACCGTCCCGGCAATGACGACCTGACCGGGTGCGTTGTAGTTGGCCACCCAGACGTCCCCTTCGGCACGCATACAGGCGGCCTCGGCATCGTCATCGGCGATGCCGAGCAGGGCAGCCATGGTGCCGGGGGCCTCCTCTCCGGCCCGGGCCATGGCCTCGCCGCGGGCGACCACCAGCCGAATCCCGTCGTCGAAGCCCAAGGAGCCGCTGGCGACCAGGGCGGTGTACTCCCCGAGGCTGTGGCCGGCGCAGGCCGCCGGGGTCAATCCGACCCGCTCGACCGCGTCGAGCACGACCAGGCTCAGGACCGTGGTGGCCAACTGGGCGTTCTCTGTCTGGGTCAGCTCCTCAATGGGAGCATGCAGGAGCAGGCGGGCGAGGTCGCGGTCGGCAGCGGCGGAGGCTTCCTCAACGACCTCCCACGAGGGATGATCGACCCACGGTTCACCCATTCCGGCGCGCTGTGATCCCTGTCCGGGGAAGGTGAAGACCAACACGTGTCCGACGGCTCCAATCGACGGCGGGCTCAGGAACCCACAGTGTGGCATGCGGGCGTGCCACCAGGTGGCGTCCGTGGCCGAAATCGCACCGCTGGTGCGACGCGGCGCGCGCCGGAGCAGCGCAGTGCTGGTTACCCGGTGGAAACCCGGTGCGACGCGCGGTGCGACCAGGGGTGCAGAAGTCGCTCAATGGGCCCGCAGTGGGGTCGAACTCCGGGTTTCTCCGCTGGGTGCGCCAGACGGCACACCTCCGTGCGTTCCCGGAAGAACCGCGGAAAGCGGTTTTCCGTTGCCACAGGCATCCGAAGACGTCGTGGGGGCTCAGGTGTTCGAATCGGGAGAGTCACAAAGTGAGGCGGGTCCGCCCTCTGTCCCGTCCGCCCGGCTGCACGGGACCGGCCCGAGGCGGGTGGGACCCCTCCTGATTGCCGGAGCAGGTGTGGCCGCAGTCGTCCTGATGGCGGCCGTGCTCGCCGGAGGCACGGCACCTTCCACAGGGCCGAACACGCAGCCGACCGACGCCCCGGCGGCACTGCGTGCGCCGAACGCTGCGGCTCCTTCCGTGCCCGCCACGTCCACGACCGAGCCTCCGGTGTCGTCCGCCGCCCCCGCCGCCCCCAAGACCGCACGCCCCCGCACCGCTGCGCCGACGACAGCACTGCCGACGACAGCACTGCCGACGACCACCAGCCCGGCCGCTGCGGCCGCCCCCGCAGCACCGGCCACGTCCGACAGCGAGTGCGGCGGACAGCCGACCGTCGACGTCGATGGCCAA
>DATCEZ010000228.1:0-10882 GCA_036509775.1 Acidimicrobiales bacterium | reverse complement strand
GGGTGCGCAGCGCGTCATCGGTCACGGGCACCAGTCGCACCGCAATGCCGCGCCGGATGGCCAGCTCAGCCGTGACGGTGCTCAGCGGCGCTCCGTCCCGCAGCCGGCCCGTCCGGAAGAGATGGGTGGCCAGATCACGATCGCCCAGGCGGAACCAGTCGTCGCCTCCTAGCCGCCCCAACTCGTCCATGACCGTCCAGCTCTCGCCGGCCACACCCCAACCGGTCTCGCGGTTGTCCATGCCGGCGAGGGTGTAGGTGACGGTGTCGAGATCGGGGCTGATGGACAGGCCGTGCAGCTCCATGTCGTCCCCGACATTGACGATCGCGGTCATGGTGTCGGGCGGTACCACGCGCACAAGACCTGCGAGCATTCGAGCGGCCCCGACGCCGCCGCACAGGGCCACCAGCACGTGGTGAGCATAGGAGCGCCCGGAGGCGGGCCATTCCGGCAGCCCCTGGTACCATCGCCGCCCGCCATGCCAGTGCGCATCCCGTCGGAACAGCACGAGACTGTCGTGTCGGTCCTCCGGGAGGCGGCACGGGTCAACGGGGACGTCGAGGCGTACGTCGAGCCTGACGTCGGCGACGGCCGGCATCGCCTGACCTTCGCCGAGTGGGACCGTGCCGCCGACGGCGTGGCCGGCCACCTGGCTCGCCTCGGCGTGGACAGGGGAGACGTCGTCTGCCTGCTCCTGCCCTCCTCCATCGACTATGCCGTGCTGTACGGGGGTCTCCTTCGCCTGGGGGCCATCACGTCGGGCATCAACCCGCGCATGGGGCCAGGCGAGGTGGCATCCATCCTCGACCGGGCGGCGCCCGTCCTGCTGATGGTCGACCCCGAAGCGGGCGGCTGGCTCGAGGCAGGGACGACCGAGGTGGTCACCCGCGAGGAGACACGCAACTGGTGGACCGAGCGGGGGCCGGACCGTGTGCCGCAGCTGGCCTCGTCGGATCCGGTCGCGGTGGTATGGACGAGCGGGACCACCGGCCGGCCCAAGGGCGCTCTCTTCGATCACGCCAACCTGGCTGCGGTGGCCCGAGGGACTGACGTGCTCAGCCACCCGGGCGACCGGCGTCTGTCGCCGCTGCCCTTCGCCCACGTGGGCTACATGACGCGGGCCTGGGACGAAATAGGCAATGCCGTGACGACCATCATCACGCCCACGCCGTGGCGGGCGGACGAAGCCATCCGCGTCATGGCCGACGAGGGGGTGACGGTCGCACAGGGTGTCCCGACCCAGTGGGCCCTCATGCTGGCCAGCGACGCACTTCCGCCGGCGGACTTCGGCGCGCTGCGCGTCGCCGGGACGGGCGCGGCGCGTATGACAGCTGACATGGTGGCCGAGGTACGCCGCCGGTTCGGCGTGCCCGTTGTGGTGCGCTACACGTCGACCGAGTCCTCGCTGGGAACCGGCACGACGCTGACATCCACCGACGACGAAGTGGCGACCACGGTGGGCCGTCCCGTCGCCGGCGTCGAGCTCGCCATCGTGGACGACGAAAGCAACCCGGTGCCCGCCGGCACGGTCGGCCGCGTCCTCCTGCGTTCGGCCGCGGCCATGCGCGGCTATTGGGGCCGCGGCCCGGGTCGAGGTCGCGCCCTGGCGGACCTGGTGGACGCGACGGCCACCGCGGCGGTGCTCGGCCCGGACGGGTGGCTCACGACTGGTGACTTCGGGAGGCTCACCCCCGAAGGCAACCTGCAGCTGTCGGGCCGCGCCCACGAGCGCTACATCCGGGGCGGATACAACGTGTATCCGGCCGAGGTCGAGGAGGCCCTGTCGTCGCACCCCGCCGTGGCCCGGGCGGCCGTGGTCGGCGTGCCCGACGACGTCCTGGGCGAGGTCGGCGTGGCCGTGGTGGTCTCCGTGGTGGGGGAGGCGCCCGACCTGGCCTCGCTGCGTGCGCACTGTGCCAGGGAGCTCTCCGACTACAAAGCGCCCGACGCCCTGGTGCTCGTCGACGACCTCCCCCTGACGCCGATGATGAAGGTCGACCCCGTCCGCCTGGCGGCCCTGGCCACCCGCGGGGCCGAGGAGCGCCGGCTGGCCCTGGAGCGAAGTCGTCGTCCCGATGCCAGGGTGCTAGGCAATGGCCCCACCGGAGAAGAAGATGAGAAGGAGCGCGCATGAGCCCCACGACACGAGTCGGGGAGTCCGATCCCAATCGGGGCACCGCCCCCGAGGCGATCACCCCTGGTCGCTACGCCGGCCGGGTGGCCCTGATCACCGGCTCGGGTTCGGGCATCGGCCGGGCCACGGCACGCCGGCTGGCTGCCGAGGGCGCGGCGGTGGCCTGCCTCGACGTTACCAAGGATGCGATCGAGTCCGTGGCCGCCGAAATCAACGCGGAGGCCGCCGAAGCGGGTGGGCGGGCCATCGCGGTGGAGTGTGACGTCACCGACGAGGAGGCCATCACCGCCGCCGTGGCTCAGGCCGGCGAAGAGCTTGGTTCCATCACCAACCTCTGCAACATTGCGGGCATCGGCGGGTTCGCCCACACGTCCGAGCAGTCGTTGAGCGGTTGGGACAAAATCATCGCGGTCAACCTCACGGGGACGTTCCTCATGTGCCGCGCCGTCCTGCCGGGCATGCTCGAGAACGGGGGCGCCATCGTCAACACGATCTCGACCGCAGGCATGAAGGGCCAGCCCTATTCGGCCGCCTACTGCGCATCCAAGGGTGGCGCGCGCTTGCTGACGATGGCGTTGGCGGTCGAGTACATGGCGCGTGGCATACGCGTGAACGGCGTGGCGCCCGGAGGCGTCGACACGCCGATCATCCACAACTTCGGTCCGCCCGAAGATGCCGACTGGAAGCTCATTGAGCGCCTGATGTCGCCCATCGGGTTCGCCTATCCGCACGAGGTCGCCGGAGCGTTTGCCTACCTCGGTTCGAGCGAGGCCGACTACATCACCGGGGCGATCCTCTCCATCGACGGGGCGATCACCACCTGAGCCCCTCCACCACGCCCCGGTCCCAGGAGCCGGCACGGCTGTGCGTCGCACTCGATGCCACGCCGCTGCTCGGGCTCCCCACGGGGGTCGGCGCCTTCTGTCAGGGCGCACTGGCGGCCCTCGGGCTGCGACCGGGTCTCGACGTGCGGGCCTATGCCGTGAGCTGGCGTCGGCGCCGGCAGATCGAGTCGCAGCTCCCGCCAGGGGTCAGGGTGCACCAGCGACCGATGCCGGCCCGGCCCTTGCACGCGTCGTGGGGTCGCCGGGACAGCCCGCCCCTGGAGTGGTTCATCGGTGCCACCGACGTCGTGCACGGCACGAACTTCTTGGTGCCGCCGACGAGTCGTGCCGCGGCAGTGGTCTCCGTGCACGACCTCACCCCGCTGCACCATCCGGAGCTGTGCAACGAGGCGACCCTCGCGTATCCGGGATTGATCCGTCGTGCCGTCGGCCGGGGAGCCTGGGTCCATACGGACTCGGCGTTCGTGGCCGGCGAGGTCCTGGACGCATTCGGCGCCGACCCCTCCCGCGTCCGCGTCGTGAACCCCGGCATTCCTGTTTTGCCCGTCCCCGCCGAGGCTGATGCCGAGGCGGTGCTGCGTCGGCTCCTGCCTGCCGGCCTCCGGCGGTTCTGCCTGTCCATCGGCACGGCGGAGCCCCGCAAGGATCTACCGGGACTGGTGCGCGCGTTCGACGCGGTCGCCGACCGGCAGCGTGACGTGGCCCTCGTCCTGGCCGGCCCGCCCGGATGGGGCGAACAGGCTCTTGCGAGCGCCATTGAGGGAGCGACGGCCCGGGACAGGATCGCTCGGACGGGCTGGGTGACGCAGCCTGACTTGGCCGCGCTGCTGGCGCGGGCCAGTGTGCTGGCCTACCCCTCCCTCTACGAAGGCTTCGGTTTCCCACCGCTGCAGGCCATGCGGGCCGGTGTGCCGGTGGTGGCGACCCGGGCCGGATCGTTGCCCGAGGTCTTGGGCGACGCCGCTGCACTGGTCGAGCCCGGTGACCACGACGGCCTCGTCGACGCGCTCGGTCGTTGCCTCGGCGACGAGGAGGAGCGTGGCCGCCTCATTGCCGCGGGTACCGAGTGGTCGGCCCGTTATTCGTGGGAGCACTGCGGCGAGGGACTCGAGACGCTGTATCGCGATGCGGCGGCAGGCCGTGGCTGAGCGCGGGTCACCGTCCGTGTTGTTGGCGGTCGAGCAGCTGCGGCGTCGCGTTCCCGGCGGCATCGGCGTCTACGCCCGCTGCCTGCTCGGCGGCCTGGCCCAAATCGCCGCAGAGGGCGACGAGGTCGACGTGGCACTGCTGGCCAGCCGCCCGCCGGGCGGCGGCCCCGACCCGCTGGCCGCGTTCGGCCGGCCACTGCACACGTCGCGCCTCCCGAGCCGGCTGTTGACCCGGGCCTGGGACCACGGGCTGTCCCGCGCGCCCGCAGGGTACGACGTCGTCCACTCGGTATCGGTGGCCTCACCGCAGCTGCGCCCTTCCAGCGGGGAACGGTTGGTCGTGACGGTGCACGACGTGGCGTGGCGCCGGTTCCCGGAGGCGACGACGAGGCGAGGGGCGCGCTGGCACGAGGCCGCCCTGCGGCGGGCCATCCGGTCGGGGGCCGCCATCGTCGTGCCGTCCCGATTGGTTGCGACCGACCTGCTGGCCGGGGGCGTGGCGGCGGACCGGCTCACTGTTGTGCCCAGCGGGGCCGATCATCTGCCGGCCCCCGACGCCGCCGCCACTGATGCCCTCCTGCAGAAGGTGGGTGTCACCGGTCCGTTCCTCCTGACCGTGAGCACGCTCGAGCCTCGCAAGAACCTGCATCGCCTGGTGCAGGCCTTTGGCCGCGTGCGCGACTCGCTCCCCGGACCCTGGCCACTGGTCATCGTCGGGCCAACCGGGTGGGGTCCTGGGCCGGTGGATGCATCTCCCGCAGACGACGTCGTCTTCACCGGCCCCGTTTCGGACCCCGTGCTGTCCGAGCTCTACCGGCGCGCCCGCGCCTTTGCCTACGTGCCGCTCACGGAGGGCTATGGCTTCCCCCCCCTCGAGGCTATGCACGCCGGTGTTCCGACCGTGGTGTCCGACCAGGTGCCGAGTGTGCACGACCTCGGTGCACCGGGTCCTGCGCCGGCACGCGTCGTCGACCCGCTCGACATCGACGCCATCGCACAAGGGTTGACGGCCGTCCTGACCGATGACGGTCTGCGGTCCGACCTGGCGCTCCGCGGTACCGCCTACGCGGCGACCCGGACCTGGCGCGGCACGGCACGCGCCCACGTGGAGCTCTGGCGGTCCTTGACGTGACGGAAAAAAGCATGACCGACGGGCCTCTCCGTGTCTCGCTCGATGTCTCGGCCGTCCCGGCCCGCCCCGGCGGAGCCGGGTACTACACCATGGCGATTGCGCAGGGCCTCGATCGACGCGACGACGTCGCCCTGTCGCTGGTGGCCCGACGCGACGACGCGCAACGCTGGCCTGCTTTGGCCGGGCGTGCGACGGTCCGTAGCGTGGTGCCGGCCTCGCGGCCCGGCCGGCTCGTCTTCGAGCAACTCCGTCTCGGTTCTGTGCTGCGCTCCATGGGGGTCCAGGTCCACCACGGACCGCACTACACGATGCCTTCCCGGTCGCCGGTGCCCTGTGTCGTGACCATCCACGACTGCACCTTCTTTGACCATCCGGAATGGCACGTGCGCTCGAAGGCCGCCTTCTTCCGCCGCGCCATCCGCCGTGCCGCACGGCAAGCCGCCGTGTTGATCTGCGTGAGCCGGGTGACCGAGGACCGGCTGCGTGCATGGTGCGACGTCCGGGCACCGGTCGTCGTGGCGCCACACGGGGTCGATCACCGTCGGTTCACCCCGCTCGAACCTGCGGAGGGCGCCGACCACGCGCTGCTCGCATCGTTGGGCGTACCGGTCGACCGGCCGCTGGTGGCCTTCGTGGGCACGCTCGAACCTCGCAAGGGAGTCGTCCCTCTGGTGGCCGCCTTCGACCAGGTGGCCCGCCGCCATCCTGACGCAGTGCTGGTGTTGGGCGGTCAGACCGGTTGGGGGATGGCGGAGACGGAGCGGGCCCTCGCTGCCGCCCGACATCCCGAGCGCATTGTGCGCACCGGCTACCTGCCCGACGAGGCGGTCCCCGCGTTACTCCGCCGGGCGGCTGCGGTGGCCTATCCCGCGCTCGAGGAGGGGTTCGGGCTTCCTGCCCTCGAGGCGCTCGCTTGTGGTGCGCCGCTGGTGACCACCGAGGGCACCGCCATGGCAGAGATGGCCGGCGACGCGGCCCTCCTGGTTCCGCCTGGCGACGTGACCGGACTGGCGGACGCGCTCGCGACGGCACTGCAGGAAGGCCGGGCGACCGCCCGCCGGGTACTGGGACTCTCGGTGGCGGGGGAGCGGACCTGGGAGGCCAGCGTCGCGCTGCACCGCCATGCCTATGCGCTCGGCCTGGCGGCCTCGCAGTAGGGTTCCGCGCATGCGCGCGCTCATCACAGGCGGAAAGGGCTTCGTGGGCCAGTGGCTGGCGGCGCACCTGAAGGACTGCGACGACGACGTCTCCGTCATCGATATCGAAACCGACGTGGCGGACGGAGCAGCGTTGCGCCGGGTCATGACCGAGGTGGCGCCGGACGCCGTCTACCACCTCGCCGCCATGACCCACGTGGGTGAGAGTTGGGAGAACCCGAGCCAGGTGTTGCGCGTCAACGTGCTCGGCACGGCGGAGGTCCTGGCTGCCGCCCGCACTCTCGGGAGCAGCGTCCGGGTTCTCGTCGTGAGTTCAGCCGAGGTCTACGGCGTGGTCACTTCCGAGCAGCTGCCGTTGCGGGAAGACACCCCGACGAAACCCGCCAGCCCGTATGCGGCCAGCAAGCTGGCGGCGGAGGCGGTCGCACTCCAGGCCTGGCGTGGCTTCGGGCAACCCGTCGTCGTCGTGCGGCCGTTCAACCACATCGGCCCCGGGCAATCGCCGAATTTCTTCGTGCCCGCGCTAGCCAAGCGAATTGTGGAGGCCCGGCGGAGTGGCGCCCGGTCCCTCCCGGTGGGCAACCTCACGACGCGGCGCGACTTCACCGACGTGCGTGACGTCGTGGTGGCCTACCGCCTCCTGGTCGAACGCGGTGACAGCGGCACCGTGTACAACGTCTGCTCGGGACGGGACGTGGCGATGTCAGAAGTCGCCCGGGAGCTCCTCGACCTGTCCGGAGCAGAGCTCACGCTCGAGACCGACCCCTCGCTCCTCCGGCCGGTTGATGTGCCCGTCCTGCGGGGAAGTGCGGAGTTGCTCACCGCCACCACGGGCTGGGAGCCCCGGATCCCTCTCGCGACAACGCTCGCCGACGTCCTGACCTCCTGGGAGGCGGACTGACGGCGAGCGTTGTCCGTGCGAAAAGCGGTGTTGCTCAGGTGCTCACGCGTTGGCGGATCTGAATCCGGACCTCGCGAGCCTGCTGCTTCGCCTTCGTGGCGACCTGGGAGACCGAGGAGGGCAACTTGTCCTCCAGCGGCTGCAGGGTCGTCTCGACGAACTGCACGGCCGTCTCGGCCAGGTCGTCGATCTGGTGGATCCCCTTGGCGACGCCCTGGCGCACGTCGCCGATGCGCTGGTCGAGCGAGAAGTCCTTGGAGAGCTTGTTCTGCAGCTCGACTCGCTGGACCTGGGCCCGCTGATAGCCCAGCACGCCGAGGCCGACGGCGACATATGCCGCGTCGCGGGCGAGGTCCGTGACACCCTTGGAGAGAGTGGTGATGTTGGTAGGTACTTCAGGCATGTGGAGCCTCCTGTCTGGTCAGTTGATACCGACGTTGATGACAACAGGTGCCGCCGGCAGGCCACTGCAGTCGTGTACAACTGTATCACTTTCGTTAAACAGTAGCAAGCACTGGAGGTGCATTTCGTGCCTGAAGGGGTGAATGCCGTACCGGATAGCCTCGGCCCCCTGATGGACGCCCAAGTGCCGGCCGTGGTCGCCGTCGTGGTCACGACGGACCCCGGTCCCTGGCTCGACGAGGCGCTGTCCTCGTTGGCGGCCCAGGACTACGAGGAGCTCTCGGTCCTGGTCCTGTCGACCGGCGAGGACGATCCGGGGGTGATGGACCGGGTCGCCCGTGTCCTCCCGGATGCGTTCGTTCGCCATCTGCCGGGACGGCCCGGCTATGCCGCGGCCTCCAACGAGGCCCTGGGGATGGTCGAAGGAGCGGCGTTTTTCCTCCTCCTCCACGACGACGTCGCGCTGGACTCCGACGCGGTGCACAAGCTGGTCGAGGAGTCGTTTCGCTCCAACGCCGGAGTGGTGTCCCCGAAGTTCGTCCACTGGGACGACCCCCGGGTGCTGCTGCACGTCGGCATGAGCTGCGACAAAACGGGTGCCGTCGTCGACCGCATCACCGAGGGCGAGGTCGACCACGGGCAGCACGACGCCGTCCGCGACGTGTTCGTGGCCCCCGGCGGCTGCATTCTGGTGCGGGCCGACCTTTTCGCAGAGCTCAAGGGGTTCGACGCGGGGATGGTCGCCATGGGTGAGGACCTCGACCTCTCGTGGCGCAGCCATGTAGCGGGCTCCCGTGTCGTCGTCGCTCCGGACGCGCGGGTGCGCCACCGCGAGGTGGTCGCCGGTGGCCTCGAGCCGCTGGCGGTGGCGGGCGAGGCCGCCGGTCACAACCCCGTCACCATGCAGTCGTTGCAGCGCCGACACGAGCTGCGTGCCGTCCTCAAGTGCTACACCCGCATGCACCTCGTGCGGGTCTTGCCCCAGGCCGCGCTCTTGGCCTTCGGCGAGGTCCTCGTCGCCGTACTCTCCCGCGATCGTGATCGGGTGCGGGCGGTCACCGGCGCCTGGCGCTGGAATTTCCGGCGCCTCACCGAGTTGTCGATGTTGCGAGGCGAACTGGCGGAGCACCGCATCTTCCCCGACGCCGAGGTGCGCCGACTGCAGGTGCGGGGGAGCGCACGTCTTTCGGCCTACTTCAGCCGCCTCTCCCACCATGGCCTCGACGCGGCCAACGCCGTGGTCGTCCGGGAACGGCCGGAGGACGGGAACGGCCACGCAGCGGAGGTGGCCGTCCTCACGGGCAGCGTCGGGTCGGCCTTCAGCGAGGACGCCGACTTCGACGAGCTGGACGATCTGGGCCGCCGCGCCGGACGGGACCGCTTCGGCCGACGGGTGCGTTCAGCCCCGCTCAGCACGGGACGACAGCGCGTGCTGGCGCTGGTCGTCGCCCTCGTCGTCATCGCAATCGGGACGCGCGACCTCTTCTTCGGGACGTTGCCGCTCGTGGGGCAGTTGGCGCCGTTGCCATCGTGGTCGACCAGTTGGCACCACTTCTTCTCGGGCTGGCAGTCGTCCGGGGTGGGCACCACGGCGCCGGCCTCTCCTGCCTTCGGGCTGGTCGGCCTGACAGGCACCGTCTTGTTCGGCGCCATGGGCACCTTGCAGCGAGTCCTCATCCTCGGCTGCATCCCACTCGGGGCCTGGGGCGTGTCGCGCTGCCTGAAGCCGCTCGTGTCACAGCGTGCCCGCATCGTGGCGGTCATCTGTTACCTCGGCGTGCCGCTGCCGTACGGCGCGCTCGGCACGGGCCGTTGGGACGGATTGGTGGCGTACGCCGCGTTCCCCTTCATCGCGCTGCGCCTCGCGCGGGCCGCCGGTGTGGCTCCCTATGCCGTCGAGCCGGGACCACGTTGGCGGAGCCGCCCCGTCGGGCAGGTGGTGCTCCTCGGCGCCGTCGTCGCGGCCGCGTCGGCTTTCGCTCCAGCCGTGCTGCCCATGGTGCTGGTCATGGCGGTGGCCTACATGCTGGGCTCGGTCCTCGTCGGCGCCCACGAGCCGACCTGGCGTGTGCTCGTCGTGGCGGTGCAGGCGGTGGTCGTGGCGCTGGTCCTGGCCTTGCCCTGGGTGGTCGGGACCGCCCTGGCCGGCAAGGGGTCGGTGGCCATCTTCGGACTTCCCCTCTCCGGCGCCACGGCCGCGAGTTGGGGCGACGTCCTACGCTTCGCCGTCGGGCCGGCCGCCCGGTCGCCTCTGGCCTGGCTCCTGGTGCTCGGTTCGGCCCTGCCGCTCGTCATCGCCCGTGGCACCAGGCTGGCCTGGGCGGCGCGTCTGTGGCTGCTGGCGCTCGCCTCCTGGGGTATCGCCTACGCCACCAGCCGGGGCGACCTCGGGTCCTTCACACCCTCCGAGACCGTGGTGCTGGCGCCGGCCGCGCTGGCGGTGGCGATGTGCATCGGCATCGGGATCGCCGCCTTCGAGAACGACATGAGCGGTCGCGAGTTCGGGTGGCGCCAGCTGGTGAGTGCGGTGGCCATCGTGTTCGTCGGCGTAGGCCTCCTCCCGGTGGTGTGGAGCGCCGTCGGCGGTCGGTGGGATCTCCCCTCACAGGGTGTCGAACAGCCACTGGCCTTCCTGGCCCAGCCCAGCGCCGGCGTGTCACGCGTCTTGTGGCTGGGCGACCCCCGTGCCCTGCCGGCGGGGGGGTGGTCGGTCGAGTCGGGCCTGGCCTATGCCCTCACGCCGCAGGCGCTGCCCGACACGGCTCAGGTGTTCGCTCCTGCCGGGCCCGGGCCGGCCTCGGCGGTCGCCCAGGCGGTCCGCCTGGCAGTCGCCGGTGGCACGGTGCACCTGGGGCGCCTGCTGGCACCCGCTGGTGTGCGCTACGTCGTGGTGGTGGACGCGCTGGCCCCGTCGTTGGTGGGGGCCGACCCGGCATCAGTGAGCGCGCCGCCACCCGCCGGCCTGAACTCGGATCTGCTCCAGCAAGACGACCTGCAGGTCGTCCCGGGAGTGCTCGGCGCACAGGTCTACGAGAACGGGGAGGACATGCCGGTCACCGCCACCCGGGCCGGCGCGTTGCCCGTGCTGGCGCCGACCTACCCGAGCGTGACAGATGTGGCGGGCTGGCAGTCGGTGCTCAGCGCGCTCTCGGACGGCTCCGCC
>DATCEZ010000227.1:0-2094 GCA_036509775.1 Acidimicrobiales bacterium | reverse complement strand
TGCGCCAGGACAAGGACGGGAACGACGTCGTGATCTACCGCTTCCGCCCAGCCGACGCCGACACCACCCAAACCGGAGCAACAGCATGAGCCACGGCCTGAAGTTCGACGGCGTGGCCGTGGCCGGCATCGGCATGGTCCGCTTCGGCATGCACAAGACCATCCCCGGCTCGGTCCTCGCCAGGGACGCCGGCCTCCTCGCCCTGGACGATGCCAACATGACCCTCGCCGACGTCGACGAGGCCTTCGTGGGCTACATCCAGCCGGCGTCCATGCTCGGCATCAAGGCGATGAAGGAGTTCGGACTGACCGGGCTGCCGGTCACGCACATTGAGAACGCCTCGGCCACCGGGCTCGTGGCCTTCCGAGATGCCGCCTGGGCCGTCTCCTCCGGCCGGGCCGACGTGGCCATGGCGCTGTGCTTCGACAAGTTCACCGATATGGTCGGCGGCGGTGGCCGGGGCGCCGGCCGCGACCAGATAGACGCGCCCATCCTCCCCGCCGCCTACTTCGCGCTGTGGGCCCAGCGCCGCATGCACGACCGCGGAACGACGCCAGAGCACTTCGCCACCATTGCGGCGAAGAACTGGAACTACGGCGCCAGGTGCCCGACCGCGCACCGCCAGTCCGACCACGTGGTGACACCCGAGGAGGTGCTGGCCGCCCGCATGGTGGCGGAGCCGCTGACGACCATGATGTGCTGCCCGCCCGACGACGGCGCCGCCTGCATCATCGTGGCCCGGGAGGACCTTGTCCGACAGCGCCAGCCCGGCCGCCCCCTCGTGCGGGCCCTGGCCTCGGCGCTCATGTCGGAGACCTACTCGCCGGGCCATACCTTCGTCGGCCCGGTTGTCGGCCCCGCCACCATGACGCGCGACACCGCCCTCCAGTGTTACGAGGCGGCCGGCCTCGGGCCCGAGGACGTGAGCGTCGCCTACTGCCACGACGCCTTCGTCAACGAGGAGCTCGAGTACTACGAGCTGCTCGGGTTTTGCCCCGAGGGCGAGGGCGAGAAGCTCGTCGTCGAGGGCGAGACGGGCCCGGGCGGGCGCATCCCGTTCAACACCGACGGCGGCCTGCTCGCCCGCGGGCACCCGGGCGGGCCCACCGGGACAGCCATGTTGCACGAGGCCGTGCTGCAGTTGCGCGGCGAGGCCACGGGCCGCCAGGTCGACGGCGCCAAGGTGGCCCTGGCGCACCTGGTCGGCGGCGGAAGCATCGCGACGGTCAACCTCTTGGGAGTGGAAGGAGTCGGATCATGACGACGAGCGACGAGCGACGGGCTACCGGCCGCGAAGTGCAGGGCCAGCTCTGGCCGGCCATCCTCAAGGGCCCGGGCGGCCAGTTCCCGGCGGCCAAGCTGGCCCCGGACTACTACGACCACGTGCAGCAGAGCGCGTTCGGCGACATCTGGTCGCGTCCGGGCCTCCCGGTGCGGGACCGCTCCATGATTACCGTCGCCCTCCTCGCCGCGCTGGGCCAGCCCGAGGAGCTCCGCTCGCACATCGCCGGCGCGCTGAACGTGGGCATCTCACGCGAGGAGATCGTCGAGGTCATCATGCACACGTCCATCTACGCCGGCGTCCCTGCGGCGGGGTCGGCGATGCGGGTGGCGGCCGAGGTGCTCGGCACCGACTGAGCCGCGGCGGACGGACTCCCTCCGCCGGACCGATTCCTCCGCCGACTCTTACCTCTACCTCTCGCGCCCTACCCGGCGTTCCAGCGCAGCGCCACGTCGGCCTGCCGCTCGGCGAACGTGACGAGCTCGCTCCAGTCCGCCCCACCGAATCCCTGCAGTACCGCAGCGTCGAGCACACCCTTGATCGCCGCGCCCACGGGCGTCGGCGCCTCCACCTCGATGCCCGTCTCCACAATGAGGCCGGCGTCCTTGGCCGCCAGTTCCAGCGCGAACTGTGTGGGCCGGTTGCGCCCGTCGATGGTCTCGACCTGACGGTCGATGAAGAAGTTGGACGCCCCCGCTGTGCGCAGGATCTCCACCGCCTTCGGGAGCGCGATGCCGGCCTTGGTCGCCATCGCCAGTCCCTCCAGGCTCACCCACGTCGTCGTGAAGGCGATCAGACTGTTGAGAAGCTTC
>DATCEZ010000226.1:0-11747 GCA_036509775.1 Acidimicrobiales bacterium | reverse complement strand
CGTTGGGGGCGCTGACCGACGGCTCGGAGCGGGTGGCCGTCGTCTTCCCCGATCTGACGCGGCCCATGCCGAACCGCACGGTGCTGCCGCCGCTGCTGGCTGAGCTGGCGCGTTGCGGTGTGCCCGACGACCGCATCACGTTGCTCTGCGCCACCGGGACGCACCGGCAGGCGAGCGCGGCGGAAATGGAGGAGCTCGTCGGGCCCGAGATCGTGGCGCGCTACACCATCGTCGATCACGACGGCACGAGTGACGCGCACGTCGCGGTGGGCGATGTCGACGGGGTGCCGGTGCTGTTGCAGCGCGAGTACGTCGAGGCCGACCTGCGCATCGTCACCGGCTTCGTCGAGCCCCACTTCTTCGCCGGCTTCAGTGGCGGCCCGAAGGCGGTCTGCCCGGGGCTGGCGGCCACGACGACGATTCTCGAAGCGCATCACCCGCGTCGCATTGCCGACGCCCGCGCCACCTTCGTCACGCGGGAGGGCAACCCCGTGCACGACTTCGTGCGCGCCGCCACCGCCCTGGCCCCACCGCACCTGTCCGTCGACGTCGCCATCAACCGGGCCCGACAGGTGACGGCTGTGTTCGCCGGTCCGTTGCCCGCCGCGCACGATGCCGCCTGCGCCCACGTGCAGTCCGCCGCCGTGCGGGTGGTGGAGGCGCCCTTCGACCTCGTCGTGTCGACCAACGGCGGCTACCCCCTCGACCGCAACCTCTACCAGGCCGTCAAGGGCATGGCCGCGGCCGAGCGCATTGTGCGCCCGGGCGGGACCATCGTCATGGCGGCGGCCTGCGAGGACGGCGTCCCCGCCGACGGCGCCTTCGCCCGCCTGCTGGCCGACGCCCGCACTCCGGCCGACCTCGCCAGCGCGTCCGGTGCGCCCGAACTGGACCGCTGGCAGGCCCAGGTGCTCGGGCGCGTGCTGGCGCGGGCCGAGGTCCTGCTCTTCGCCGAGGGCCTCGACGGGACGGCACCGGCGACCGCGTTGTTGTCGCAGGCCCCGGACCTCGACGCCGCCGTCGCGGCGGCGCTGGGGCGACTCGGACCCGGGGCCCGGGTGGCCGTCATGCCCGAGGGCCCGCTGACCGTGGCGACCGTGCACGGGGTCGGCTGACGAATTCGCGGCACGTCCCTTGCGCATCCGTTGTGTGCTGTGGGGCTTCCCTTCAGGAGCGGAAGTCGGCCCACCGCTATAGTCCAGCCCATGGCCCAGGTGGAAAGGGGACCCACGGGCGAGAAGGCGGTGAAGGTCCCGCTGATCGACATGGTGTCCGACGACGGATCACCGGCTGTCAACGCGGCGGAGGAGATGCCGCCCGAGACGCTCTATTACTGGGACTATCTCCACCTCGACTACCTGCTGAACGCGCAGACGCCGAAGAGCGCGGAGCGGGGCGGGCTCGTGCACGACGAGTACTTCTTCATTGTGGTGCACCAGACCTATGAGCTGTGGTTCAAGCAGATCCTCGTGGAGCTCGACTCGGTGATGGCGATCATGGCGCAGGACCGCATTCCGGGGCGCGAGTTCGGCACCGTCCTCTCCCGGCTGCACCGCATCAACGCCATTCAGCGGTTGATGGTGTCCCAGATGGACGTGCTCGAGACGCTGACGCCCTTGGACTTCCTCGACTTCCGCTCGCTCCTCCTGCCGGCCTCGGGCTTCCAGAGCGTGCAGTTCCGGCTCATTGAGAACAAGATCGGCCTGCTCGAACGCGACCGGCTGCAGATTGAGGGCCACAACTACGTGGCGACGTTGCGGGACGACCATGCCGGGCTTGTCGTGGACTCCGAGGTCGTCCCCTCGCTCTTCGACCATATAGAGGCGTGGCTGGCCCGCATCCCGTTCGTGCGGACCGACAGCTACGACTTCGTGGCGCGCTACGAGGAGGCCGCCAAGGCCATGCACGATGCGGCCCGGGCCAAAATTGAGGGCATGCCGGGCGTCGACGACGAGACGCGCCAGGCGCAGCTCACGTCGTGCGAGAACAGCGCCAAGCGGTTCGGCGCGGTGTTCGACAAAGCCAACTGGGAGCAGGACGTCCGCGACGGCAGCCGTCGCTTCTCCTACGAGGCGTTCATGGCCGCCCTGTTCATCTATCTCTACCGCGAGGAGCCGGTCCTGCAGGTCCCCTTCCGGATCCTGGAGATGCTCATCGACATTGACGAGACGCTCACCCTGTGGCGTCAGCGCCACGCGCTCATGGCTCACCGCATGCTCGGCCGCCTGGTCGGCACCGCGGGGAGTGGCTACGCGTACCTGGACGAGACGGCCAAGCGCTACACGCCGTTCAAGGACCTCTTCGACGTCTCCACCTATCTCATTCCGCGCGTCTCCCTGCCGCCGTTGCCCGAGTCGCTCTTCGGCAACCTCGACGGCCAGATTTGGTAGCCACAGCGCCGCGCCCGCTCCTGGCCATCGTCTATGGCCCAGGCGCATCGTCGGCGTTCCTCCTCTCCGACGGCGCGGCGCCGCTGTGCGACCTGGTCTGGGTCGTCGATTCGAACGATGTCGACCAGTGGATGCTGCGGCTCGTGCGCAAGCTCGGCCGCATGGTCGACATTGCAGGGATGACCGAGGTTGAGGCGGCCGACGCGCTGGGCGCACTGCACCCTGACGGCATTGTGGCCTACGCCGACCAGCAGATGGCGATGGCGGCCGCGCTGGGCGAGCGGCTCGGGCTCGACTACCACGACCGGGTGGTGGCGCAGAGGCTGCTCGACAAGGTCACGCAACGCCAAGCGCTGCGCGACGCAGGCCTGCCCGTGCCGACCTGTGTTCCCGTGCCGGCCCGGGCCACTCCCGACGCCGTCGCCGAGGTGCTGGCGGCCATTGCGTTCCCGGTGGTCATCAAACCCCGGCAGGGCGCGGCCAGCCGGGACACCCACATGGTGCACAACGAGAAGACGTTGCGGGCGCTCATCGCCGAGCAGTCGACCGACGACGACGAGTCGACCATGGTCGTCGAGACGTACATGGTGGGCGCGTCGCCGCCGCCGAGCGGGTTGTTCAGCGATTACGTGTCGGTGGAGAGCGTGGTCGCCGCCGGGGAGATCAGCCACCTGGCGGTGACGGGTCGCCTGCCCCAGGACGAGCCGTTCCGCGAAACCGGCCTCGTCATTCCGAGCGACTTCGACCTTGCGTTACAAGAGGAGATCCTGGCCCTGGCCACCGAAGCCATCCGGGCCATCGGGATCCGCATCGGCTGCCTGCACACCGAAATCAAGGTCACGACCAAGGGACCCAGGGTCATTGAGGTCAACGGGCGGATCGGCGGCTTCGTTCCCCAGACGCTCAAGCTCGCCTCGCCCACGACGGACCTGTTCGAGCTCTCGCGCCGGGTGGCCCTGGGGGAGAAGGTGGTCTTCGACGACCTCGTGCCGACCACCGGCGTCGGCTACGTCATCGCCCAGCAGCCCCCGATCGGCGCCCTGCGGGTCTCGACCGTGGACGGGCTCGACCGCCTGGCGGACTACCCGGGCGTCGAAGCGGTCGCGCTCAGCCGCCAACCGGGGGACGAGGTGGACTGGCGCAAGGGGAGCCACGAGTACGTCTTCTCGGTCCTCGGCAACGTCCCGCAGCACGAGGACATGGAGAAGCTGGAGCAGTTCATCGCCGACGAGGTCAATGTCACCTACGAATGGGAACACGACTGAGGGCTGCTCACGGGGCTCACCTACCCTGACGCTGGTGTCAGAGATAGAGTCGCCGACCGGTGACCAACGATCCGCTGTTCGACTTCGCCGTTCCGGAGGATCTCCTGCGTGAGGCGGTTTCCCAGATCAAGGACACCGACGTCGTGGCGGATTTGGCGGTCATGCCCGGTACCGGGGAGGGCAAGCCGCCCCCGCTGATCGGCATCCTCAAAAGCTCGGGCTACGCCCCCCTCGTACTACTGACGGCGGCGGCCCTGGTGCCGGGCACCTTCGGCAACGGGATCAACCTGATCGGCCGGAACCTCCAGGACTCGTTCCACATGTCGAACGCGTCGCTGGGCGCCGTCGCCTTCATCGCCCAGGTGTCCCAGCTGCTGTGGGCCGTCCCCCTGGCGGTGTGGGCCGACCGGGGCAGCCGCAAGGTGGTGGCGGGCGTCGCCCTGCTGATCTTCGCCGGGTTCGGCGCCCTGATGGCCTGGTCGCCCAACGTGTGGTGGTTTGCCTTCTTGTACCTGGCGGCGTCGGTCGGGACCGGAGTCAACAACACGGTGCACAACTCGTACCTCTCCGACGCCTACCCGACCGAGTCGCGCGGGCGCATCTTCAGCTGGCACAACCTGTCGGACCCGCTGTCCCAGACGATCGGGATCCTGATCTTCGGGTACGTCGTGACCGTGTCGCACAACTGGCGCTACGGCCTGCTGGTGGCGCTGGTCGGCATTCCGCTCGGCCTGGCCCTCTTCACCCTGCGCGAGCCGGAGAAGGGCCAGAACGAGAGCAGCCACATCCTCAAGGCGTCGGGCATGGATCTGCACAGCCAGCAGGAGAAGGCGCCGCGCGTCCTGCTCGGCTCGGCCGTGACCCGGCTGCTGCGCATCCGCTCGCTCTACTTCGAGCTGGTGGCGGTGGCCATCCTCGGCTTCGCCGGGACGGGTGCCCCGCTCTTCGGCAACCTCTTCTTCATCGACAAGTTCCACCTCGACACGGCCTCGCGCAGCGGCGTGTACGCCATCATCGGCCTGGCCGCCTTCCTCGGGCTCCCGCTGGCCTACGTCTTCGGGGACCGTTACTTCAGGCGTGCTCCGCAGCGGCCGCTGGTCATCGCCGGCATCTGCATCACGGCCTACGGGGGCCTCTTCGTCCTGTCGCTCTACGTCCCCCAGCTCTGGCTGTGCGTGACGCTGCAGTTTCTGGCCAGCGCGGCGGTGTCGCCGCTGGCCATCTGCATCTTCCTGACCCTGGCCGCCACCGCGCCGCCCGAAATGCGCACCATCTGCTTCGCCATGTTCGGGGTGTACTCGCTCGTCTTCGGTGGCTTCACGGGCTCGGTGCTGCTCGGTGCGGTGTCCGACGCCATCGGTGGCCTGCACGGCATCATCGTCTCCCTCAGCATCATCTTCCCGGTCTGCGCCGTGGGCGGGCTGCTGCTCGTCATCGGCTCGCGCAGCGTGCGTCGTGACATCACGCTCGTCATCGAAGACGTCATTGAGCGCTACTCCGAGGGCAAGCGGCGCCAGGCGGGCGGGGAGATCCCGGCGCTGCAGGTGCACAACCTCGACTTCTTCTACGGCACCAACCAGGTCCTCTTCGACGTGAACGTCGAGGTTGCGCAGGGCGAGATGGTGGCGCTGCTCGGGACCAACGGCGCCGGCAAGTCCACGCTGCTGCGCGCCGTCTCGGGCCTG
Source organism: Acidimicrobiales bacterium (assembly GCA_036509775.1). Taxonomy (GTDB): domain Bacteria; phylum Actinomycetota; class Acidimicrobiia; order Acidimicrobiales; family RAAP-2; genus Bog-473. The sequence continues at coordinate 6,407 of DATCEZ010000226.1, read as the reverse complement.
TCCCACCCGCACCGGGGCGTGGTCCGGCTCTTCGGCATGAACACGACCTACCTCGAACCCGAGCAGATCATCGACGAGGGCGTGGCCCTGTTGGTGGGGGGCAAGATGACGTTCTCCGGCCTCAGCGTGCGCGACAACCTCCGCATCGGGGGCCACACGCTGCGCAAGGACCGGGCCAAGGCGAAGAAGGCGCACGACGAGGCGCTGGAGGCCTTCCCCGAACTGGCGTCCCGGCTGGATCAGCCGGCCGGCACCCTCTCGGGCGGGGAGCAACAGATGCTCGCCCTGTCGCGGGTGATGATGACGAGCCCGCGCCTCCTCATGATTGACGAGTTGGCCCTCGGGCTGGCGCCCATGACGGTGGAGCGTCTCATGGCGATGGTGCGGCGCATCAACGACTCCGGCACCACGGTGATCCTGGTGGAGCAGAGCCTGAACCGCGCACTCAGCCTGGCCCAGCGCTGCTTCTTCATGGAGCGGGGGGAGATCCGCTTCGACGGGCCGACGGCCGAGCTCATGGCGCGCGACGACCTGCTGCGCCCCGTCTTCCTCGGCACTGCCACCGCCGGGCTCACGTAGCGCCCGTGCTCGCGTTCTCGGCTCCGAACTTCGTCCTCGTCCAAGGCGTCTTCTACGGGCTGGGCTACGGGCTGCTGGCGCTCGGCCTGGTCCTCGTCTACCGCACCAACCGGGTCCTCAACTTCGCCCAGGGCCAGATCGGCGTCATTGCCGCCGTGTTCCTGGTCAAGCTGACGGCGGACTTCTACTTCAACTACTGGTTCGGCCTGGTGCTGTCCATCGGCCTGGCCGCGCTGGTCGGCGCCCTGTCCGAGCTCCTGTTGCGCCGGCTCTTCAGCCGCCCGCGCGTCCTGGTGATGGTGGCCACCATCGGCTTGAGCTACGTGCTGCTGGCCCTCACCGCGCTGCCCTTCATCCGGCCCGCCAATCTCTACAAGCCGGTGCCGGTGCCGTTCGACCTGTCGTTCTCCCTCGGCCCCTTCATCATTACGCCGACCGAGGTGCTCACCCTCATCGTCGCCCCCATCGTCACGGTGATTTTGGTGCTCGCCGTCCGCTTCACCTCGTGGGGTCTGGCCATGCGGGCCATGTCGGAGAACGCGGACTCCGCCCGCCTTTCGGGCGTCTGGATCCGCCGCACCTCCACCCTCACGTGGACCGTGGCCGGGGCGCTGTCGGCCTTCACCGCCATCCTCAACGCGCCGAACCAGACCAGCGCGCTGACCCAGGCCCTCTCGCCCGACCTGTTGCTCTACGCGCTGACAGCGGCGCTCATCGGCGCCATGGTCAACCTGACGGTGGCCTTCATCGCCGGCATCGGCATGGGCGTGTTCCTGGAGCTCCTCGAGTGGAACATCCCCTCGCCGGCCAAGCAGCAGCTCATCATCTTCGTGGTCGTCATGGTCGTCCTGCTGGTGCGCGTCGGAGCGCTGCGCAAGGGGGCGCGCACGGGGGAGCGCAGTACCTGGCAGCACGGCGCCGCCACCACCATGCGGGCCGGAGTGGACCAGCTGCGCCGCCGGGTCTCGACCGGCGGCATCTGGCTGACCGTCGTCGTCGCCGTCGCGCTGCCCTTCGTGCTCTCGGTGGGCAACAACCTCCTCTTCAGCCAGATCTGCATCTTCTCGGTCATTGCGCTGAGCCTGACCATGCTGACCGGGTGGGCGGGCCAGGTGTCGTTGGGGCAATTCGGCCTCGTTGCCGTGGGCGCGCTGGTGGCCGTGCACCTCGGGACGTCGCTGCCGCTGCCCGTCGTGATGCTCTACGGCGGCGCCATCACCGCGCTGGTCGCCATCCTCGTCGGCCTGCCGGCACTGCGCATGCCCGGCCTCTTCCTGGCCGTCACGACGCTGGCTTTCGCCATCTTCATGCAGAGCGCGGTCCTGGCCACCCCCTGCTTCAGCGTGCCCGGCATCCACAAGACCCTCTGCACGGGCCTGCCCGACCCCGGCTACACGTTCCTGGCGCGTCCCTCGCTGTTCGGCCTCAGCCTGGCTTCGCAGAAGTCCTTCGCCCTCTTCTCGCTCGGCGTGCTGCTGGCGTCCATCTACATGGTGCGGATCTGGCGCGACAAAGGCGTGGCGCGCCGCCTGGTCGCCGTGCGCGACAACGAGCTGACGGCGGCGGCCATGGGCATCCCGATCCTGCGCACCAAGCTGCTGGCCTTCGGCCTCTCTGGCTTCATGGCGGGCTACGCGGGCGTGTGCTTCGCCTTCGCCACCCAGCAGCTCAACAACACCGACATCACCTTCGACCCCACGACCTCGTTCGTGATCATCTCCATGGTCGTCATCGGGGGGCTCGGCTCCATTCCCGGCGCCATCCTCGGGGCCATCTACCTCGAGGGCCTGCCCGCGCTCTTCGGGGCCAACCAGACGATCCAGTTCATCACCAGCGGCCTGGGCCTGATCCTGTTCATCCTGTACCTTCCGGGCGGGCTGGCCGAGGTGCTGCACCGTGCCGGGGACGCCGTCACGCTGGGCATCCGCTCGGCGCAGGAGCGGCTCGGCTCGCGCCACGCCGGGCCTCCCGTCACCCCGGCGTTGGTCGCAGAGGGGGCCGAGCAGTGACCGCCGTCGCCGAGGTGCCGGTGAGCGCGCACGCCGCCGGTCTCCACGTCGAGGGACTGGCGGTGCAGTTCGGGGGCGTGCACGCGCTCAACGGGGTGACGTTCGAGGCGGAGCCCGGCTCCATTGTGGGGCTGATCGGGGCCAACGGCTCGGGCAAGACGACGACGCTCGACGTGATCTCCGGCCTCGTGTCGCCGCAGTCCGGCAGCGTGCGCCTGGACGACATCGACCTGGCCGAGTACCTGCCCGAGGAGCGCCTGGCCGTCGGCATGGTGCGCTCCTTCCAGGACTGCCGCCTCTTCCCCGAGCTGACGGTGCTCGACGTCCTGCTCCTCAGCGAAGATGCCCGCCAGGAGGTGGCCGTGGTCTCGACCACCCTGCGCCTCCCGTGGGCGCGGCGGACCGAGCGCCGTAAGCTCGAGGCGGTCAACCAGGCGATCGCCGCCTTCGGGCTGGAGCGCTTCCGCCACCACCGCACGGCCGAGCTCTCGACCGGGACGCGCCGCGTCGTCGACCTCGCCTCCATCGTCCTGGCCAAGCCCCGCCTCCTGCTCCTCGACGAGCCCACGGCCGGGATCGCCCAGCGCGAGGCCGAGGCCTTCATACCGCTGCTGCAGCGGATCCACCAGGTGGCGGACGCCACCATCGTCCTGGTGGAGCACGACGTGCCGCTGGTCTTCGAGCTGTGCTCGAAGGTCGTGGTCATGGAACTGGGCCGGGTGGTGGCCGCCGGGCCGCCCGAGGTCATCCGCGCTGACTCGAAGGCGCTTGCCGCCTACCTTGGTGCGAGCGACGAGGCCCTGATGGCGTCAGGGCCGATAGGGGAGGGCGGCGGTGCAGACCGCCGTGAAGGAGGGTGAGCATGGAAGCGAGCATGGAGGTTCCCGCGCCGCGGGGGGTGGCGTCCCGTGTCGTGGCCCCGCTGAGCCGGTCCTGGCGCCGCCTCCGCCGGCGCCCCCGCGCCGTGCAGGTACGCACCGCCCTGATGATCGTCGCCATCGTGGTCGGCCTGGTCGCCTGGCTCGTGCTGGCCCCGTCGGGCACGCCGGGCGGGGGGAGCAACGCCGGCGCGGCCGAGGTGGCGTCGAGCACCACCGCCACCGCGCCGAGCCAGGCCAGTACCAGCACGCGCGGCATCACCGCCACGAGCATCAACGTGGTCTTCCCGGTCGTGGCCATCAACAGCCTGGCCGGCAAGGAGGGCTTCGCCGAGGACAAGGAGTACAACGAGCAGATCCCGGCGATCCACCTGTACGTGAACCAGATCAACAATGCGGGCGGCATCAACGGCCGCAAGATCAACCCGATCATCGTCCAGTTCGACCCGACCAACGACGCCAACATGCAGTCGCTGTGCAAGCAGTGGACGCAGGGCAACCCGGCCGTCTTCGCCGTCGTCGACGGCGTCGGCACCTGGGAGGGCGACAACCAGCTCTGCGTGGCCCAGCAAGGCCAGACCCCGCTGCTGAGCGCATGGTCGACCGCGACCAACTGGACCAACCTGGCCTCGCCCTACCTGTGGTGGACCGGCGCCGACATGTCGCCGGTGCTGTCGGCCGTGGTGCAATGGGGCGTCAGCTCCGGCCGTCTCGGTCACGGCAAGAAGGTGGGCGTCGTCGTGTCCGACCAGGCGGCCGATCAGGACGCGCTGAACGACGCCATGCTGCCCGACCTCAAGAAGGCCGGCATCACGCCGGTGGTCGAGACGGTGGCCGCCAGCCCGGACCAGACGGCCACCACCGGCTCCGACGCGCAGCTGGCCGTCGAGAAGTTCAAGGCGGCCGGCGTGCAGTCGGTCATCCCGATGCTCCCGGAGAACGCGCTGTTCCCCTACATCGGGGCGGAGAACTCGCAGGAGTACTACCCCCAGCTGCTGTTGAGCGACTACCAGTCGTCCATTGAGGTGGCGCTGGGCCTCATTCCGGTCCCGTACGAGCAGGCGTTGAACGGGCAGGAGGGCGTGACGACCGAGACGCTGGGTGGCATCGACGACAACCGCCCGCAGAGCCAGGGCGGCTACGACCCGGGCGTGCGGGCCTGCTACACCACGTGGCACGCCTACCACCCGAAGCCGATTCCGGGCACGCTCTATCACTACATTGAGGAGCAGGGCCCGATTCAGGCCTGGTGCGGCGCCATCGGGCTGTTCGCCACCGCGGCCAAGGACGCCGGCAAGAACCTGAACCGGCGCACGTTCGTGGAGGCCATGTCCAAGATCACGAACTACCCCGGCACGCTCTCACCGACGTGGACCTTCGGGCCGGACAAGTTCTACGGCCCGACCCAGTACCAGGTCGTGAAGGTGCACAACAACAAGCCGAAGTCGGCGCTGTGCAAAATGCCCAAGAGCGGCATCGCCCAGGGAACCTGCTGGGTGACGGTGCAGCCCTTCAAGCCGTTGCCGGGGTTGTCCACGACAACCGCGGGCTGACTCAGGCGATCATCGTCGGGCTGGGCGCCCGCCCCTGCACAATGTCGTCGAAGCGCGTCGTGATGGCGATGTCGAGCTCGGGGTGGGTGAGGATGTAGAAGGTGTTGGCGCGCACGGCGTCGATGACGCGGTGCGCCACGACAGTAGGCGCGATGCCGCCGTCGACCAGGTTCTGCACCACGCCCTGCACCTCGGCCGCCCCCATGGTGTCGCGATCGGGGGCCCAGTCCGGCCGGTTCCGGTCCGACTCCGCAATGCGCGTCTGCACGAAGCCGGGACAGAGCACCGAGACGCCGACCGGTGCGGCCACCGTCTGCAGATCCTTGAAGAGCGTCTCCGAAATGGCCACCACGGCCTGCTTGGTGGCGTTGTAGGGGCCGAGGAACGGGGCGACGATGAGCCCGGCGATGGAGGCCGTGTTGACGATGTGCCCCTCGCCCTGCTCAATGAGGAGCGGGGTGAAGGTGGCGACGCCGTGAATGACGCCCCACAGGTTCACCCCGAGGATCCAGCGCCAGTCATCCTCGGTGACCTCCCAGATGGGCCCGCCGAGCCCGATGCCCGCGTTGTTGTGCACGAGGTGCACGGCGCCGAAGCGGTCGAGGGCGCGGTCCCGGAGCGCCTCCACCGAGGCGCGGTCGGCCACGTCGGTGCGCACGCCGATGGCCTCGGCCCCGGCAGCGCCGAGGTCGTCCACGGCCTGGGTGAGCGGCCCGTCCTCAATGTCCCCGAGGACGATCTTCATACCCTCGGCGGCCGCCCGCTGCGCCACGGCCCGCCCGATGCCGCTGGCGCCACCGGTGATCACCGCCACCTTGCCCTGCAGGTCCTCCACGGGCCCTCCTTCCCTCGGTCGTGGCCGCAGTCAAGCACCCGTAGCGCCGGAGCGGCCAAACCCGGTCGGGGCCGAGCCGGAACCGGTGTTCAGCACGGGACCGATCGCTCTGGTGACCGGCCCGCCGGGGAGGAGCGACCTCAGGCCGAGGCGGCGACGCGGTGCCGGCGCAGATGGGCGGCGCCGGCGGGCGTGACGCTGATCAGCTGGCACCGCCCCGGCACGTGTTCGCGGGCCAGGAAGCCCCGTTCGTTGGCGTCCTCCCACACGGGCAGGCGGGGACACGAGGTGCGCCACGCCTCCATGACCTCGGCGTAGGGGCGCGGCCCGGGGCCCACCCATTCGAGGAGGTCCAGGATCAGCGCGTCGACGGGGTCGGGCACCCCGCCATTGTCGCGCCGCTCAGAGCAGCGAGAAGGTGTCCGCCTGCACCAGGACCAGGATGCCGACGCAGCAGAGCAGGATCGGGACGGCTACGTGCCCGATGCGCTGCATGACGCCTCGGGCCTTGGGATGGCGACCGCCGGCCAGGATCAGCCAGGTGACGAGTACC
>DATCEZ010000225.1:0-26826 GCA_036509775.1 Acidimicrobiales bacterium | reverse complement strand
ACCCGGCCGAGCGAACGTCGACCCGGCCCTGCGCATAGTGGTCGAGGAGGACTCGAGCAGCGAGGCTCCGTCCCGAGTTATGGATGCACAGGAACAACACCACCGGGTTCTCGCTCATTGAGCTCCTTTGAGGGTGGGTTGCCTGGGCGTCCACGAGAGGTGATGTCTCAACCACAGGGACACGTAGACGAGTCCGACCAGAACCGGTACCTCGATGAGGGGACCGACGACGCCGGCGAGGGCCTCGCCGCTGGTGACGCCGAACACGCCGATGGCGACGGCAATGGCGAGTTCGAAGTTGTTGCCCGCGGCGGTGAACGAAAGCGTGGCCGTCCGCTCGTAGGGCAGGCCAATCGCCCGGCCATAGGCGAACGTCCCGAACCACATGATGGCGAAATACGCCAGGAGCGGCAGGGCGATGCGGGCCACGTCGGCGGGGTGCGACGTGATCGTGTGACCCTGGAGGGCGAAGAGGATGACAATCGTGTACAGCAGCCCATAGAGGGCAAAGGGGGCGATGCGGGGGATGAGCGTGGACTCGTACCACTCCCGCCCACGCCTCCGCTCGCCGATGGTCCTGGTGAGATACCCCGCCACGAGCGGGATCCCGAGGAAGATGCCGACGGTCTCTGCGATTCGCCAGATGGACAATTCGAGTCCGACAGTGTGGAGACCCAGCCAGCCGGGCAGCACCTTGAGGTAGAAGTACCCGAGCAGAGCGAAGGCCACCACCTGGAAGAGGGAGTTCAGCGCCACCAGTACCGCCGCTGCCTCCCGGTCCCCGCACGCCAGGTCGTTCCAAATGAGGACCATAGCGATACAGCGAGCGAGGCCGACGATGATCAATCCGGTGCGGTACGCGGGGAGATCGGGCAGCATCAGCCACGCCAAGGTGAACATCACGAGCGGTCCGATCACCCAGTTGATGACCAGCGACGACACAAGGGTTCGCCGGTCTCTGGTGACGGTTCCCAACTCGTCGTAGCGCACCTTGGCCAGGACCGGGTACATCATGACCAGGAGGCCGATGAAGATCGGCAGCGATGTCCCCGTGGTCACGTGGATCGAGTTGAGGTCGGTATTGAGGCTCGGGATGGCCCGCCCGAGCACCAAGCCGAGCGCCATGGCCAGGATGATCCAGAGCGGCAGGAACCGGTCGAGGAACGACAGGCGGGCGACGACCGGCTCCAGATGCTCGGACGACTGCTCGGAGGTAACCCGGCTCACCGCCGGCCTCCGTGGGTGCTGCGTCGATCGATCAGCAGCACGCTGTCGAGCCCGCTGCGGCCTCCGCCGTCTCGGGCCGGGTGCTGCAGCATGCCGACTCGCCAGGAGCCGCCGAGCGGAGCTGGCCGGCCGGCATCTCGGTGTCCGACAGGACCGTGTAGATCTCCCACGGCTCGCCGGCGGGGCCGTCCACCCACACCTTGTCCTGGACCGCGTAGCAACACGACGTCTCCTCTTCGAGTGCCGTGGCCAGACCCTCGCCGGAGAGACGCGTCTGGGCTGCCGCCACCTCGTCGGTCGTAGCAACCTCGACGCCGAGATGGTTGAGCGTCCCCGGAATCTGATTGGCATCTTCGATGAGGACGAGCTTCAGCGGGGGGTCGGCGATGGCGAAGTTGGCGTAGCCCGGACGGACCTTGGCCGGCTGGGTTGCGAAGAGCTTCGAATAGAAGTCGATCGCCTCGTCGATGTCGGCGACATTCAGTGCGAGTTGGACACGGGACATGGTCACGTCCTTTGGTAGATTGATGATGATCGATACTATAGTCCATATCGATAGATGTCAATGCAAGAAGGTACCCCATGGCCAAGGCTGACCAAGCCACCGAAGTTCCCGTGCCCGGTCTGTGCTGCGCCTCGGTATTCGACACCCCGCTGAGCCACCCCGACGCGGTCAACCTGGCTCACGTTCTTGCCGCGCTCGCTGACCCGGTGAGGCTCCAACTGTTTTCGATCGTCGCGGCCCAAGGCGAGGTCTGTTCGTGTGATCTCGAGGCGCCGCTCGGCAGAAGTCAGCCGACCATTTCGCACCACACCAAGTTGCTGGCCGAGGCCGGACTCATCGTTGGCGAGAAGCGAGGTCGGTGGGTGTGGTGGCGAATCGAGCCGAGCCGCTTGGCCGATGTCCGCGAGGCGCTGGGGGGCTGACACGCCAGCGGGACCTGGGACTACCGCTGACAGAAGTCGGCCCTCTGCCTTGGTATCCCCGACAGCCGTGCGGAGGCAGGATCGCAACCCAGCAACAAGCAGCGGTCAAGGGCGGCCGGAGGCCGGCGGAGCGCACTCTTGACGGCTGCGTTGGGGGACAGACGATACCCGAAACCGACGGCCAGGCAAGAAACACTGCCTGAACTGGAGCCTGAGAGGAGATTCGAACTCCTGACCTGCGCATTACGAGTGCGCTGCTCTACCGACTGAGCTACCCAGGCACTGCCGCCTCCGGTGCCATGGGGACCCAGCAGACCCCCTGATCCGGAACCGGCCCAACATGGTAGACGCCTCGCCCACGCCCACCGCCGAAGCCCAGTTCAGGGGCCTTTCGGTCCCCTGCAACATTGATGCAATGACGCTGCAAGCGCCGGGGTGCAAAGTCGTGTCCACCTTGGCCGATGCAGTTGCGGGGCACTGCGTCGCATCGGGAGAGGAGGCGACAGGGTGGTAGCGACCATGGGAACACAGGCGACCGTCGACCGGCTGCAGGGCGTCGACCTGCTCCGGAACTGCACCCACGCCCAGCTCGAGGAGGTGGCCCGGCTGGCTGAGCGGGTCCAGGTGGCAGAAGGCGAGGTCCTGGCCCGCGAAGGACGGATCGGCCGGGAGTTCTTCCTCATCCTCTCCGGCTCGGTGGCGGTGACCCAGGCGGGCCGGCGGGTCAACACCCTGGGCTCGGGCGACTTTTTCGGCGAACTCGCCGCCATGGACCCCGGACCGCGCAACGCCACCGTGACGGCGCTGAGCGACCTCAACGTCCTCATCATCGGGCCCCGTGAGCTTTCCGCCATGTCCGACATCCCCGGCTTCCGCGGCGCCCTGTTCCGCAGCATGGCCAGCCGGCTGCGCACCCTCGAAGCCCGCGTGGCCGAGCTGCTCGACGCGCAGGATTCCTGAGCCCACCGGGCCGCGCCCGCTGGACATCGGCGACCTTCGGCCCTTCGACGCCGTCTCCGTTCCGACGACCCCCGAGCGGGCGTCGCAGCGCGTACCCTGACGGCGCGGGGACGGCATTCCGCCGCTCGACTTCTAGGGGAGACGGATGGGCGCCAACGGCGAGGGGACCGGGCAGGCCGCACCGGGGCGCCTGCAAGGAGTGCCCTGGTTCGCCGCCTGCACCGAGGAGCAGCTCGCCGAAATGGCGCGTATCGCCGAGCGCCTCCGCATTCAGGCCGGCGAGGTGATCCTGCGGGAAGGACGACTCGGCCGCGAGCTCTTCGTGATCTTGGAGGGGACGGCGACGGTCACCCGCGAGGGCCACGTGGTCAACATCCTCCATGCCGGTGACTACTTCGGCGAGCTGGCCGCCATTGATGCCGTGCCCCGCAGCGCCACGGTGGAGGCCACGACAGATCTCGAGGTCCTCATCGTCGGTCCGCGCGAGTTCGAGTCGATGATGGAGATCCCCGGCTTCCGCAACGCACTGCTCAGCGGCATGAGCCGGCGCATCCGCGAAGCGGACGACAGATTGGCCGCCTACGAAGAACAGGCGGGTCCGGGGCAGGACCACCCCGACGGAGACCCGGCGCCCGGCTGATCGGGTCAGGCTGGCGCGCCAGCCCGGCGCGCCAGCCTGTGCAGTCCCATGGCGCGCGCCGCCTCCTCTGCGTTGCGCAGCAGCTCTGCCACGCGCTTCTTGTCGGCGGCCGGGCGACGCAGGCGCAGAGTTCGGGCGAGCTCTATTTCAGCTGCGGCCACGAAGGGCGGTGAGCCCATGCGGCGGGCCAGGCGCAGTGCGGCGTCGTGGTGCACCTCGGCCAGCGCCAGGTCCCCCATGGTCTCCGCCAACAGCCCGAGGTAGTGGTCGGCCGGCCCCAGGCAGGCGGCGGCCGGGGCGCGGACGACGACGACGGTGCCCGCGTAGGGCCGCATGACTTCGTACAAGCGCTCTGCGAAGTCGCTCGCCGGGGCACCGAGGACGCCACAGGCCGCCGCGGCCGCCGCCAGCGAGACGCCCTCGGCCTGGTCGCCCGCCACGTTCTCCCACCCGAGGTCCGCCAGGGAGTGCAGCTCGCGCAGCGCGGCCTCGCTGTCGCCTGCTTCGGCGTAGAAGAGGGCCAGCACGGCCGAGACGGTGGGGTAGTGGGCGGGGGCCTGGGCCAGCACCTCCCGGAAGATGCCGTCGGGCGCGCCGAGGTCGCCGCGCTGCCACCAGGTCCACATCATGAGGGCTCCGTAGAAGCTCAGTGCCAGCTCGTTGTGGCCTTCGGCCACGTGCAGAGCCCGTTGGCCCAGTTGCTCCGCCGTCTCGAATTCCCCGTCCAGCAGCGCCATCATGGCCGCTACGTTGAACGCGTACGACGCCTCGACCGGGTGCACCGGTCCCGTGTCGCGGGCCCGGAAGCGGGCGATCTCCTCGTGGACGGCGTCGACGTCGCCCTGGGCCAGAAGCTCGCGGATACGCCACATGTGGCCGTGCAGCGCCAGCAGCTCGTCGCCGATGTCATCGGCGATCTCCCCGAGCTCCGTCCCGGTCGCCAGCCGCTCGGGTGCGGGCCCGATGCCCCAGAGCGCATGCATGCGCGCGTTGAGCGCGTAGCCCAGCGCTAACCGGTCTCCCAGACGGCGGGCCATGGCGACGGCGTCGTTGCTCAGCGCGAGCGAGCGCGCCAATGCTCCGGGAACGGGGACGTCGGCGTCGTACACGATGACCAGCCCGAGCCGTGCTGTCACCATGGCGCGCAGGTGGGAATCCTCTCCGTCGGGCAGTCCCGCCAGCGCCTCTTCCAGCAGCCGCACCTGCTCCTCGTTGGCCCGCACAATCCCGAGGTAGCTCAGCGGCCCGGCGCGCAGGGCGGCGGCAGCCAACCGCTGGGCGTCGCCCAGGGTCCGCGCCAACGCGGCCGCCCGCTCGAAGTTGTTGTCCGCCAGCGCCGTGTCGCCGGCCCGGTTCTGCGCCTCCGCCAGTGCAATCAGTGCGTCGCAGCGCGCCTCGGGTTCGCCGAGCCCGAACTGTTCGGCCACCTCGAGGCCGCGGGCGAAGTGGAGCGCGGCTTCTTCGAAGGCCAACAGGCGGAGCGAGCGCTCGCCGGCCGCCTGGCAGTAGTGGCCGGCCTTGTCGGCATCGGCCAACGCGGCACCCATGTAGAAGTGGTGGGCCAGCTCGTTGACGTAGGCGTCCAACTCGCCGGCATGCGCCCGCTCCGTGGCGACGGCGATCTTGTGGTGGTAGCGGACCCGGCGCCCGCGCAGCAGTTCGCCGTAAATGGCGTCGCGTACCAGCGTGTGGGTGAAGACGTAGCGGTCGCGCATGTCCTGTCCGACGCGCCGCAGCAGACGTGATTCCACGGCCCGGTCGAAGGCGTCGAGTTGCTGTTCCGCTGTCAGTTCGGCCGCCTCGGCCACGACGCCCGCTTCGCACTCGGGGCCCGCCACCGCCGCCGCTTGCAACAGGTAGATCACGTCTTCGGGCAGCCGCGACACGCGGCGCGCCACCAGCTCCCGGATCGCTTCGGTCGGGCTCAAGGCCGGTGGGACCGGCGCGTCGCCTTCCTCGCTCTGCTCCGCCTCCCGGTAGCCGAACTGGCGCAGGAGCTCGTCGAGGAACAACGGGTTGCCGTCGGTGAGGCGGCACAGCTGGGGCACGAGATCGGCCGGTGCGTTCGGCCAGTCCTGCACCAGTTCTTCGACGGCTTCGCTGCGCAAGCCCTGTAGGTGCACGGTCGCCACCGGGTGCACGGCCCGGAAGTCCGCCAGCATGGCGCGCAGCCGATGTGCCGGCGGGACCTCGGTATCGATAAACATCCCGACGACGCCGAGCGTGCCGTCGTCGGTGCCCCGCAGCACATGGCGGAGCAGCAGCAGGGTCGGCTGGTCGGCCGCGTGCAGGTCGTCGATCACCAGCAGGATGGTGCCGCCGAGTGCGAGCTCGTTGAACGTCGCGCTCACCGCCTCGAAGAAGCGGAACCGCTCGTTTTCCGGATCACCGCCCTCGTCCTCAATCGGCGGGGCGTACTCGCGCAGGCGCAGGACCAGCCGGGAGAGCTCGCTGAGCTGCCAGTCGGGCATGTGCGAAATCCGGTCCGCCGAGAGGGACTGGAAGTAACGCCCGAGCGCCTCTGCGAACGGTTGGAACGGTGCCACGGGATCCTCATCGCAGCGGCCCCACAGGACCAGACCGCCCCGCCCCTCGACCGAGCGCGCCAGCTCGGCCACGAGCCGTGTCTTCCCGATGCCGGGATCGCCGTCCACCAACAACAGGCGACCCGCCCCCTGGCCCACTGACGTCCACCAGTCACCGAGCAGCGCCGTCTCGCGGTCCCGGCCGACCAGCCGCCCTTCACGCCGGGAGGCGGGGACCCGGACCTGGTACTCGCGCGCCGCCGAGACAGGCGCGGGCGGGGGCGCCTCACCCGGGAAACGGCCGGTCTCCTCTTCGGGCGAGACCAGGAAGTCGAGGACGGGATCCTGGGCGAGGATGGCGCGCTCCATCCAGGTCACGTCGTGACCGGGCTCGATCCCCAGCTCGGCCACCAGGAAGGTCCGCAGATCCTGGAACACGCGCAGCGCCTCCGCCTGACGACCCGAGCGGTACAGCGCCAGCATGCGCTGCGTCCACAGGCGCTCCCGCATGGGATTGGCGCTCGTCAACGATTCCAGCTCGCCGGTCACCGCCTCGTGCCGGCCGAGGGTCAACTCGCCGTCCATCCTCGTCTCGGTGGCCGCGAGCAGCAGCTCCTCCAGCCGGCGGGCTTCGGCCCGGGCGAACGGCTCGTCGCGGACCTCGCTGTAGGCCGCTCCGCGCCAGAGGGCCTCGGCCTCGGCCGTCAGGCGGACGCACTCACGCGGACGCTGCTCCGCTAGCTGCAGCCGTGCCGCCGCGACCAGCCATTCGAGCCGGACGGCGTCGGTCACCTCTGCGGGCACGTCCAGGACGTAGCCCGGGGCCCGCGTCACGATGAGGTCGTGCGGCACCCCGGCCTCGCGCAGGCGTTTGCGCAGACGCGAGATCGTGGAGCGCAGCGCGATCTCCGCCCCCGGCCCATCGTTGTCCCCCCACAGGGAGTCGACGAGACGGTCCACCGACACAATGATCTGGCGATTGATGAGGAGGCGGGCCACGAGTGCACGCGCCTTCACGCCCCCGATGTCGACAGGTCGCCCATCCCAGACGATCTCGACAGGGCCCAGCACGCGGATCTCCAGTCGCCCTGCCGCACCCCCGGGGGCAGCATCTGCGTCGGCCAACATGTGTCCACCCACTCTCGCCACCCTCAAGAGATTCGGCTGGACTCTAACCCCGGCTCAGCTCCAGCACAGCTGACCCGGTGTCAGGCCCGCCGGCCCGGGCCTGCCGTGGCGCCAGGACGACGCCGCCAGGACTATGCCGCCAGCGCGGCCAGACGCACGAAGAGCGACTGCACCAACAGGGTCTCATTGGGGTTGCGCGGCAGGGCTTCGGCCGTCTCGGTGATGAGCCCGACGGCCTCGGTGGCGCTCCGGACGTCGGGATCGCCGACGGCCACGTCGCCCCGCGCTGCCAGGACCACCCGTCCGCGGTAGGCCCGGGCCAGGACGCCGAGCCCGGCCCGCAGGGCGTCGGTGCGGAAGCGCCGCTCCTCGCGCTGGTGTTGCTCGACGATCTCCTTGCGCCCGGGCAGGCCCCGCTCGCCCATCTCCTTGGCGGCTGCGGTCAGCGCCTCTATTTCGCGGGCATGGGCCGCCCGGAGGGGCTCCACCGCACGGTCGGCCGAGTCCAGCACGCGCCGGGTCAGGCCCGCGGCCGTCATGCCCGCCGCGGTCAGCTCGTCCGGCACCGACGTCCACAGCGCCACGCGGGCGGCAACGTCGGGATCATCGACCATGACCCGGGCCCGTTCGGGGTTGCCGCCGGCGCTGTCCGCCACCACGGCTGCCATGTCGACCGGGACGCCCGACGCCGTCAGCCACTGGACCAGTTCGGCCCGCGGCACCGGTGGGAAGGCGACCTCCACGCAACGGCTGGCCACCGTCACCAACTCGGGGATGACGTCGTCGGCCAAGAGCACGAACACCGTGTCGCCCGGCGGCTCCTCCAGCGTCTTCAAGAGTGCGGGCGCGCGGAGCGCGGCCAAATGCACGTCGAGGACGACGATGACCTGGCGCGCCGCGTGCAACGGGCGCCGCTGGGCCAGCGCCACCACCTGGCGCAGGTCACCGATGGAGACCGAGGCGCCGCTGCGACGCACGACATGCAGGTCCGGATCGGTGCCGGCGAGTGCGGCCTTGCAGGTGGTGCACACCCCGCAGCCCCCGTCGGGGCAGAGCAGTGCGGCGGCGAACCCGTACGCGGCGGCGAGGCCGCCATTCCCGGGCGGCCCCCGGAAGAGGTAGGCGTGCACGGGGTTGGCCGCGGCGGCGCGCAGCGCCTCGATCGCCGCATCCTGCGACACCACCCCGGCGAAGAGCTCGGGGGCGGGGCGGTCTGCGCTCACCGTCGCCCGGCGGGCGCGTCACCGAGTCGTTCGCGCACGGAGGCCAGAATATGCGCCGTCAGCGCCGCCACCTCCAGTGTCCCATCGACGACGATCCAGTGCTCGGGGCCCGCCGCTGCCTGGGCCAGGAACCCGTCGCGCACGCGCCCGGCGAAGTCGGCACCCAGCCGCTCCAGCCGATCGGCCCGGCCCCGACCGCCAGCGGCGAGACGGGCCGCCGCCACGTCGACCGTGACGTCGACGAGGATCGAGAGGTCCGCGGCCAGGCCGCCGGTGGCCCAGCGGATCAGCTCCTCCAGCGCGGCCGGGTCGAGTCCTTGTCCGTACCCCTGGTAGGCGATGGTCGAGCCGGCGTAGCGGTCACTGACCACCCACTCGCCCGCCCCCAACGCCGGCGTCAGCACCCGGGCCACATGCTCGGCCCGGTCGGCCGCCATGAGCAGCGCCTCGGCGCGTGGTGACGGCGGGGAGCCGTCGGGGTTCAAGAGCAGCTCACGCAGCCGTGCCCCCACCGGCGTGGCGCCGGGCTCGAAGGTCAGCCGGGCCCCGAGGGCCTCGGCCAGGGCACCGGCCTGGGTGGACTTGCCGCAGCCGTCAATGCCCTCGAGCGCGATCAGGCGACCCCGGGCCGGCATCTCAGAACGGTTCGGTCGGTGCAGCCTTCTTGGCGATGGCGGCATTCTTGGCCGCCCCGCTCTTCTTGGCCGCCGCCTTCTTCGCTGCCGTCTTCTTGGCCGGGGCCTTCTTCGCCGCCGCCTTCTTCTTGGCCGGGGCCTTCTTCCCCGTCGCCTTCTTCTTGCGCGTCGAGGGGCCGGCGGCCCGGCGCTCGCCGAGGAGCTCGGAGGCGCGCTCAATGTCGATGGACTCCACGACGTCGCCCTTGCGCAGCGAGGCGTTGGTGGTGCCGTCGGTGACGTAGGGGCCGAAGCGGCCGTCCTTGACGACGACGGGGAGGTTGGTGGTCGGGTCGGTACCGAGCTCGCGCAGCGGCGCAGCCGACGCCCGGCCCCGGCGCTGCTTGGGTTGCGCGAACAGCGCCTGCGCCTCGGGCAGTGTCACGGTCAGCAGCTGCTCTTCACTCCCGAGGCTGCGCGTGTCGGCCCCGCGCTTGATGTACGGGCCGAAGCGGCCGTTGTGGGCCACCACGTCCTCGTCGGTCTCGGGGTCCGTCCCGATGACGCGCGGGATCTGCAGCAGCTGCAGCGCCTGGTCCAGCGTGAGCGTGGCCGGCTCCATGGACGAGAACAGCGATGCCGTGCGCGGCTTGTCGCCGCCTTCGACGACGTCGCCCACCTGGACGTAGGGCCCGAAGCGCCCGGCCTTGACCTGCACGTCGAGCCCGCTCTCAGGGTGGGTGCCCAGCACCCGGTCATTGGACGGTGCGGCCAGGATCTCCTCGGCCCGCTCAATTGTCAGCTCGTCGGGAGCCATGTCTTCGGGGATGGAGGCCCGGTCCTCGCCGTGCTGGAGGTAGGGCCCGTAGCGGCCGACGCGCGCCACAATCGGCTCGCCGTCGCTCCCGTCGCCGAGAGGGATGGAGTTGATCTCGCGCGCATCAATGGCGCTCAGGTGCGTCGCAACCGAGGCCTTCAGCCCCACCGCCTCGACCTCGTCGCCGCGCCCGTTGGTGGCGCTGGCGCCGGGCCCGTTGGTGCCGAAGTAGAACCGCGTCAACCAGGGCAACGCCTCTTCGCGCCCGGCGGCGATCTCGTCGAGGTCGTCCTCCATCGACGCGGTGAAGCCGTAGTCGACCAGGTCGCCGAAGTAGCGCTCGAGCAGCCCGACCACGGCGAAGGCCGTGAAGCTCGGGACGAGCGCCGTCCCCTTCTTCCACACGTAACCGCGGTCGAGAATGGTGGCGATGACGCTGGCGTAGGTGGAGGGGCGCCCCACGCCGAGCTCCTCCATGGCCTTGACAAGCGAGGCCTCGGTGTAGCGGGCCGGCGGCTGCGTGGTGTGCGAACCGGGCTGGAAGGCGCTGCCCTCTACCACGTCACCCACGACCAACGCCGGCAACACGACCTCGCGGTCCGCCAACTCGGCGTCCGGGTCGTCCTCGCCTTCGACGTAGGCGCGCAGGAAGCCGGGGAAGGCGATGACGCGGCCACTGGCGGAGAACTCGGCCTCCTGCCCTTGGGCCACCCCCTCTGGTACCTCGGCGGTCAGCCGGATCTGCGCGCTGGTTCCGGTGGCATCGTTCATCTGGGAGGCCACCGTGCGCTTCCAGATCATTTCGTACAGGCGGAGCTCGTCCCCCGACAGTTCGCGGCCAGCCTGATCGGGTGTCCGGAACGTCTCGCCGGAAGGGCGGATGGCCTCGTGCGCCTCCTGCGCGTTCTTTACCTTGCGCTCGTACCGACGCGGAGCGTCGGGCACGTAGGCGTCGCCGTACATTTCGCGAGCCTGGCTGCGGGCCGCCGTGAGCGCCTGGTCCGACAGGGTCGTCGAGTCGGTGCGCATGTACGTGATGAAGCCCTGCTCGTAGAGGCGCTGGGCCACCTGCATGGCGCGCTGCGCGCTGAAGCGCAGCTTGCGGCCGGCCTCCTGCTGCAGCGTCGAGGTCATGAACGGTGGGGCCGGCGAGCGGCGGAAGGGTCGCTCGGTCACCGCACTGACCGTGAAGGAGCGGCCGACCAGTGCGGTGGCGACCGACGTGGCCTCCTCCTCGCCGAGGACCCGGACTTCGTTCTTGCCCGTCCGCTCGCCGTTCTCGTCGAAGTCCTTGCCGGTAGCGATGGTGGCCCCTGCGAGGCCGATCAGCGCGGCACCGAAGCCGGTGGTGGCGACATTGGTGAAGGTGCCGTCGACGCCCCACCAGGTGGCGGAGCGGAAACGCATGCGGGCCCGCTCGCGCTCGACCACCATGCGAGTCGCCACGCTCTGCACACGGCCAGCCGACAGGCGCGGCATCACCTTGCGCCACAGCACCGGCGACACTTCGTAGCCGTACAGGCGGTCGAGGATGCGGCGCGCCTCTTGCGCGTCGACCAGGCGGCGGTCGAGGTCCCGCCACTCTTCGACGGCGCGGGCGATGGCGGCGGGCGTGATCTCGTGGAACACCATGCGCTTCACGGGCACGGTCGGCGACAGCACTTCGGACAGATGCCACGCGATCGACTCGCCCTCGCGGTCTTCGTCCGTGGCCAGGTACAGCTCGTCCGCGTTCTTCAGCAGTTTCTTGAGGTTTGCCACCACCGACTTCTTCGGCGCCGACACCACGTAGAGCGGCTTGAAGCCGTTGTCGACGTCGACACCCAGCCGCGCCCACGACTCGCCCTTGTACGCGGCCGGGACCTCATCGGCGCCGCGCGGCAGGTCACGGATGTGGCCGATCGACGACTCCACAATGAAGTCCGGTCCGAGCATGCCGCCGATGGTGCGGGCCTTGGCGGGCGACTCCACAATGACGAGCGCCTTACCCACGACGTCCTCCGCGGGCCAGTGGTCGATGGGGGGAAAGGGTGGGCATGGTCACGTCAGAGTGCGGGTCTGTCACCCGCCTGTCAAGGGCTGGCGGCACAACCGTGGCACTGTGCAGGCGGTTCGTTCTGCGCCTGACCAGGTCAATCGACCGGCGCAGGTGCTACTGCCGCAGTCGGAGCAGAATCGGCCGAATCGGCGTCCATGGCCTCGGCACCCCGCTTGGAGAAGGCGAGCGCGCCGAGCAGGATCAACAGGGAGACGCCGGCGATGGCGAGGCGGGCGCCGGTGTGGTGCTGCAAGCTGATGACCGCAGGGAGGATCAGCAGCGAGACGAGGTTCATGACCTTGATCATGGGGTTCAGCGCCGGTCCGGCCGTGTCCTTGAAGGGGTCACCCACTGTGTCGCCGATGACGGCGGCCTTGTGGGCCTCCGAGCCCTTGCCCCCTTCGTTGCCGTCCTCGATGTACTTCTTGGCGTTGTCCCACGCCCCACCCGAGTTCGACAGCGTGTTCGCCAGAAGCTGGCCCGTGAGGATGGTGCCGGCCAGGAAGGCGCCGAGCGCCAGATAGTTGATGCCGAAGCCGACGATCACCGGGGCCAGGATGGCCAACAGCGCTGGGGTGGCCAGCTCGCGCTGGGCCGCCGCCGTGCAGATGCTGATGACCCGCCCGTACTCGGGCTTCTCGGTGTAGTCCATGATGCCCGGGTGCTCGCGGAATTGGCGCCGCACCTCGAGCACGACCGTGCCGGCCGAGCGACCGACGGCGCGGATCGCCAGGGACGAGAACAAGAAGGCGATGGAGCCACCGATGAGGAGTCCGATAAACGTCGTGGGGTTGGCCACGTTGATCTGAATGACCGAGAACAGCTTGGCTCCCGTCGCGTGCAGGCTCGGAATCTGGTCGCCAATCGTCTCGATGAAGGAGGCGAAGAGCGCAACCGACGCGATGACGGCGGATCCGATGGCCACGCCCTTGGTGATGGCCTTGGTGGTGTTGCCCACGGCGTCGAGGCTCACCATGACCCGTTCGGCCTCACCGGTGAACTCGCCCGACATTTCGGCGATACCCGCCGCGTTGTCCGAGACCGGACCGAAGCTGTCCTCCGACACGACCATGCCGGCCGTGGCCAGGAGGCCGATGCCGATCAGGGCCACCAGATAGAAGGTGAGCTCGATGTTGCCGTCACCAAGCCCGATGGCCACGCCGATGGCGATGGCGATGGCGATGATGGCCCAGACGGAGGACTCGAGACCGATGGAGATGCCGGCCAGCACCGTGGTGGCCGGCCCGGTTCGGGCGGACGCCGCGATCTCCTTGACCGGCCCGCGCTCGGTCGAGGTGAACTGCTCGGTGATCTGGCTGGCGACCAGCGACAGGATGACTCCGGTGAGCACGGCGTAGAAGACCTTGAGGTCGTGCACGTAGTACTGCGCCACGAAGAAGGCGCCGATCACCGTGAGCACCGCCGCCAGCCAGAAGCCGCGGTTGATCGGGGCGAGGGCGTTGCGATCCTTGGTGCGGGCCCGCACCACCACGACACCGATGACCGACGCGAAGATCCCGATGGCCGGGACGATCAACGGATAGAGCACCGCGGCCGTGGTGTGGTGAAAACGGAACGCCGAGTAGCCCAGGATCAGCGCCGCAATGATGGTGATCTCGTAGGACTCGAAGAGGTCGGCAGCCATGCCGGCGCAGTCGCCCACGTTGTCGCCCACGTTGTCGGCGATGGTGGCCGCGTTGCGCGGGTCGTCCTCGGGAATGCCGGCTTCCACCTTGCCCACCAGGTCGGCCCCGACGTCGGCCGCCTTGGTGAAGATGCCGCCGCCGACCCGCATGAAGAGGGCGAGCAGGGAGGCCCCGAACGCGAATCCGATGAGGACGGCCGTGGCCGAGTTCTGGAAGATGAGGACGATGGCGGTGGCGCCGACGAGGCCGAGGCCCACGCAGAGCATGCCGGTCACGGCGCCGGTGCGGAAGGCGACCCGGAGAGCCTCTTTCATGCCGCCGCCCTGGGCGGCCGCGGCCGCTGTCCGCACGTTGCCCCGCACGGCGATGCTCATGCCGATGAAGCCGGTCAGGCCGGAGAAGGCCGCGCCGAAGAGGAAGCAGATCACCCGGTAGATGCCGTCCTGCTGGAAGGTCAGGGCGACCGAACCGTCAGGCCGCACCACCTTGGTGGCGGTGAAGAAGATCAGGATGGCGAGGGGGATGATGATCATCACGATGGCCCGGAACTGGCGCGCCAGGAACGCCTGGGCTCCCTCCTGGACCGCCAGAGCGATCTCCTTCATTTTGGCGGTGCCCTGGTCGAATGACAGGACATTGCGCGCCAGGAGCAGCCCGGAGACGATGCCGACGATGCCGGCGAACAGGCAGATGTACAGCCATGTCTTGTCGACTCCACCAAGGTGGAAGGCCTGGTAGCCGCCCTTGGCTGCGAGCATTCTGATCATTCCCGATGTGCCCTTTCTGTTCCTGTCCGTCTGGCGGGGAGGGGATGGAGGCGCCCTCCTCCCTGCGGTGCGAAAGCGCTCAGCACCATTCCTTCGATGTCATCACCCCAGGCCGACGGCGCGCCGGTGGGTCGCACCCGACGCCGGGCCGGGGGGGACGTTAGCGACTGCCGACCGGTCCGGCAATTTGGCAGTCACCCGGCGCCCGCCAGGCGGTGTGTGACGGCTCAACCCTCCGCCGGATCGCTCGGCGCCCCCTGCACCAACTCGAAGGACGGGTTGAGCATGGCGGGCCGCCGGCCCCAAGCTCCCACCATGCCCTCGGCCACCAGCCGGGCCCCCGGCTCAATACCGGCGATCTTCGGCCGCCCCTGGAAGACCAGCAACAGCCCCCCCGTGCCGTCGCTGAGCACGCACTCGAGGTTGGAGGTCCCGGCCCGGGGCTGGACGCGGACGGACTTGACCCGCCCGGCCACCCGGATGCGCTGGCGCGGCACCACCGACGCAATGGGAGTGGTCGCACCGGCCCGCCGCGCCAGGGTCTGGTCGGCGGCCAGGACGGTCGCCGGGCGCTTGGGCCCGTCCCGCCGCCCCAAGCGGTCGACACCGGCCCGGCCCTCCGCGTCCACCGGCCCTGACGCGTCCCCGGTGAGGCCCAGGCGGGCCCGCTGGACCGATCGGCCATAGGAGCGGACCCGCTCGCCGAACTGGCCGGCGACGGCGAAGGGGACGATGGTGGCGCTCACGTGGGGCACCTGGCCGAGCACGGCGGCGATCTTGTCCGCCGTCCGGTCGTGCAGGAAGCGCTGCCATACCCTGCGGTAGCTGCGCCGCGGCAGCAGGACGGTGCACTCGGTGTCGCCGTCGAGGGTGGCGTCGGCCACCAGCTCAATGGCCGCCCGCCTCAGGCGGCGGTCGGGGACCTCAATGATGTCGAGCGGCAGGCGGCCCAGGCCGAACCGGCCCCACTCGGCTTCGAGCTCGTGCGCCGCTTTGGTGTCGATGTCGAAGTGGACGGCCCGCAGGTCGTCGGGCGACAAGGTGCGGGCGTACTGCAGGGCGCGCACCACTGCCATGTCGAGGCGGTCGACGAAGACGACGACGACATGCCGGCGCAGGACCGGTTCCTCGGTGGCCTCGGAGACGCCGGTCTCGAGCATCTCGGCCTCCGTCTCGTACTGGTGATGCAGACGGATCAGGCCGATGTAGAGCAGCGGACCGACGACGAAGATGAGCCAGGCGCCCTCCTTGAACTTCGCCACAGCGAAGATCAGCACGACGGTGAACGACAGAAAGGCGGAGAACCCGTTGATCACAATGCTGCGCTTCCAGTGACCGACCCGTGCCGTCAGGTGATGCTTCACCATGCCGGACCCGGCCATGAAGAAGCCCGTGAACACCCCAATGGCGTAGAGGGACACCAAGTCGTTGACCTGTGCCTTGTAGACGAGCACGAGGGCGAGGGCGACGCCGGCGAGCACCAGAATGCCGTTGGAGAAGGCCAGCCGATGGCCGCGCCGGGTCAGCTGGCGCGGCAGGAAGCGGTCCCCCGCCACGAAGCTGGCCAGGTACGGGAAGCCGTTGAAGCTCGTGTTGCCGCCGGTGTAGAGGATCAACATGGTGGCCAGCTGCACCACGTAGAAGAGGAGGTGCCCCACCGCACTGGTGCCGAAAACGGCCCTGACCTCCTGGGAGACCACGGTGGGCGTGCCGCCGGCGTAGGGGACGGCGTGGGTCCAGCGGGCGAGCAGCGTCACGCCCAGCACCAGGAAAGCCAGCGTCGAGCTCATCGCCACGAGCGTCTGGCGGGCGTTCTTGGCTTCCGGCCGCCTAAAGCTGCTCACGCCGTTCGAAATGGCCTCGAGCCCGGTCAGCGACGATCCGCCGTTGGCGAACGAACGCAACAAGAAGATGAAGGCCAACCCCATCAGCCACCCGTCCCCGGGTGTGCCGATCTTGCCGCCGTAGACCTGACTGGCCGGCGGCAACGGGATGGTGTGCAACGTCCCGAGCGCTTCTTTGATGAACCCGAACACAATGACGCTCACCAGCGACAGAATGAAGAAGTAGGTGGGGACGGCGAAGTAGCTCCCGGCCTCGCGGATGCCGCGCAGGTTGCCGAACAGGAGGAGCAGCACCACCGCCACCGTGATCTCCACGGTGAACCTGGTCAGGCTGGGCACGGCGCTGGTCAGCGCCGCTGTGCCGGCCGACGTCTGCACCGCCACCGTCACCGTGTAGTCGATGAGCAGCGCGACGGCCGCGATCTGCGCGATGCGGGGCCCGAAGTTGTCGCGGGCCACCACATAGGACCCGCCGGCCTTCGTGTAGAGCTGAATGACCTCCAGGTACGACAGCGTCACGAAGAAGAGGACGCCCAAAATGGCCAAGGTGATCGGGACGACAAGGGCGAAGGCGGCCAGGCCCACATAGGGCACCAGCTGGGTCAGCATCTCCTCGGTGCCGTAGGCCGAGGACGAGATGCAGTCCGGGGCGAGCACCCCCAGCGCGATGACCTTGTTGAGGCGCTCGCTGGCCAGCTGCTCGGTCACCAGCGGCGGCCCGAGCAGCTTGTTCTTCAACCGGTAGCGACGGGTCTCGGGGATGGAGTCAGCCGCCAGGCCGGGCAGCGGGCCCGAAGGCGGCGTCGGCTTGCCCTGGATCGCCGCACTGGGGATCGCCACGGGCACACAGTAGAAGCAATCGGCTGAGCTGAGAGTCAGCCTTTTGCAACAGCGGACGCGGCGTGTTGCACTGTGGCGTGCACGTCATCGTCGTCGGGTGTGGCCGCGTGGGCTCGGGCCTCGCCATCTCCCTCAGCGCCGAGGGTCATTCGGTCGCCATCATGGACAAGTCCGCCAAGGCCTTCCGCCGCCTCAAGGAGTGGGACGGCCCGTGCATCGTGGGCTCGGGCTTCGACCGCGACGACCTCGAAAAGGCGGGCGCGCTCGAGGCGGATGCCCTGGCCGCCGTGACCAGCGGGGACAACACCAACATCCTCACCGTGCGCATCGCCCGTGAGAACTACAAGATCCCGAACGTGGTGGCCCGGATTTACGACCCGCGTCGGGCCGAGATCTATCAGCGCCTGGGCATCCCGACCGTGGCCACGGTGACATGGACGATCGACCAGGTCCGGCGGCGGCTGCTGCCCGACGAGGACGTCGGCGACTGGTCCGACGCCACCGGGCGCCTGACCCTCGTCGACCGGTCACTGCCGGAGAACTGGGCCGGCCGGCCCCTGGGCGACATGGAGCAACCCGGCCGCATCAGCCTGGTCTCGGTCACGCGCTCGGGCGTGCCGCGGCTCGACGGCCGGGAACTGGTGGGCCAGGAGGGTGACGTCCTCCACATCGCCGTGCTCGACGACGCACTGCGCGAGTTCGACGACATGCGGGCCCGCACCAAGGGCACGCTCGGGGACGGCGGGAAGTGAAGGTCGCCATCGCCGGCGCGGGGAGCGTCGGCACCGCCATCGCCTCCGACCTGCACGCCAACGGCCACGAGGTGCTTCTCTTCGAGCAGGACCCCGAACTGGTGGAGCGCCTGCGCCCCACCCTCGACATCACCTGGGTGGCCGCCGACGCCTGCGAGGTCTCCTCCCTCGATAGAGCCGGCCTGGCCACCGTCGACGTGGTGGTGGCGGCTACCGGCGACGACGAGGACAATCTCGTCATTTCGCTGCTGGCCAAGCAGGAGTTCGCCGTGCCCCGCGTCGTGGCCCGCGTCAACCACCCTAAGAACCAATGGCTCTTCAACGAGAGTTGGGGCGTGGACGTCTCGGTCTCGACGCCACAGCTGCTGACGGCGCTGGTCGAGGAGGCGGTCTCCGTCGGCTCGCTGGTCCGGCTCTTGCAGTTCAAGGGCGGTGTGGCCCACCTGGTGGAGATCACGTTGGCCGACGACTCGCCGGCCAACGACACGGCCATCGCAGACCTCGCCTTCCCGCGCGATGCGGTCGTCGTCGCCGTGGTGCGCGCCGACCGGCTCGTCGTCCCCCGGGGCGACACCACGCTCCAGTCCGGCGACGAGGTACTCGTACTGGTGACGGCCGATGCCGAGGACGCCGTCCACAGCCTGTTCATCGCGGAGCAGACGGCGTAGCCGCAACCGGGCCGCAACCCCCGCGACATCCCTGTTCACGGCCACCAAACGTTCACGGGACCGCCGTCGAAATGTCACGGTGACTCAAGTCGGAGGCCCGGTCACCCGTAGCATTAAGAGTATGGAGGCGGCCTTCTTCGATCTCGACAAGACGGTGATCGACCGCGCGTCCATCGCCGCGTTTGGGCGCCCCTTTCTCAAGGGCGGGCTCATCAACCGGCGGATGGTGGCACGGGCTGCCATGTCCCAGCTGATTTACCTCTACTTCGGCGCCGACGAGGATCGACTCGTCCGGGTGCGCGAGTCGATGCTGGCACTGACCAAGGGATGGGACCGGGCCCAGGTCCGCCAGATCGTGCGCGAGACGATGCTCCAAACGATGGAGCCGATCATGTACGCCGAAGCGCTCGAGCTGATGGAGCTGCACCGCGCCGCCGGCCACCGCGTCTACCTCGTGTCGGCATCACCCGAGGAGATCGTGCTCCCCCTCGCCGATCTGCTCGGCGTGGACGGGGCCATCTGCTCGCGGGGCGAGGTCGACGAGCAAGGGTGCTACACGGGCCGCATGGCTTTCTACGCCTACGGGGAGTCCAAGGCGACGGCCATGCGCGAGCTGGCGGAGCGGACCGGGCTCGACCTGGCGGCGAGCAGCGCCTACTCGGACTCAGGCACCGATCTCCCGATGCTCGAAGCGGTCGGGCGGCCAGTGGCGGTGAACCCGGACCGAGCGCTGGCCAAGGTGGCGCGCGAGCGCGGCTGGGAGGTGCGGAATTTCGTCAAGCCGATCCGGCTGCGCGACCGCGTCGGGCGCACGACGCCCGTCATCACCACGAGCCTGGCGGTCGCCGGCGCGGCACTCATCTTGTGGCGGCGCGGGCAGCGGGGCCGCCACGCCGCGGCCAGGCTGGCTGGGCGCGCCGCGTAGGAGAGCGTCTGGAGGTTGTCTATGCCTCGCGCAGACGGCGGGCGGCGAGAACGCCGATGGCGACCAACACGGCGAGAATCAGCAGCTTCTTCATGGCGGACAGCCTAGGCGGCTGGAACTAGACCGTCAGCAGGTCGCGGGCGCCGGTGTCCGAGGACGGGTGGCGCAGCTTCGACATGGCCCGGGCCTCAATCTGGCGGATGCGCTCCCGGGTGAGGTTGAAGTGCTCGCCGACCTCTTCGAGGGTGCGGGGCTCGCCCCGGTCCAGCCCGAAGCGCAGGCGGAGGATCTCACGCTCACGCTCGTCGAGCGGGGAGAGGAGCCGGCCGATCTCGTCGGGCAGCAACGACACGGCGGCCACCTCGAAGGGCGACTCGGCCGAGCGGTCCTCGACCACGTCGCCGAGTTCGGCGTCGCCGTCCTCGCGCAACGGCTCGGACAGCGAGAGGGGCTCGGCCCGGAAGCGCAGTGCCTCGACAAGCTTGTCCTCGGGCATCTCGACCTCAATGCCGAGCTCGACCAGCGTGGCTGGGCGGCCCAGCTTCAGCTCCAGGCGGGCCTGGGCCTTCTGCACGCGGGCCAGCGTGTCGCCAGCGTGCACGGGCAGGCGGATCGTCCGGCCCGTGTTGGCGATGCCACGGGTGATGGCCTGTCGGATCCACCAGGTGGCGTACGTCGAGAACTTGAAGCCCTTGCGCCAGTCGAACTTCTCGACGGCGTGCATCAGGCCGAGATTGCCCTCTTGAATGAGGTCGAGGAGCGGGAGTCCCGACGCCTGGTACTTCTTGGCGATCGACACGACCAGGCGCAGGTTCGACTGCACGAAGGTCTGCTGGGCCTGCTCGCCCTCCATGACGGCGCGACGAAGCTCTCGCTTCTTGGCGGTGGTGAGCCCCTTGGGTGCCTTGGCCACGTCGGCCTCGGCATCACGCCCGGCCTCAATGGCCTGGGCCAGCCGGACCTCGTCGTCCTTAGTCAGCAGCGGGTACTGACCGATGTCTGTGAGGTAGAGCCGGACGAGATCCTCGTCGTCGCGCTCAATTCGTTCCTTGGCCAAAATCTTCGCCAAACCTTCCGTCCCATGACCACGGCAGGGGAACCTGGCCGGGCTGTCGCGCTCGTTGAAAAACGCAGCCGACGACCGTTTCGGGCGTACGTAGGCTGCTTGGACATTGTAAGGGCGCTGTCAAGATGCGGGTACAGCAGGGAAAACGCTGGTCTCGGCAAACGCCCGTTCGATCTGGGGGCCGAGCTCGGCGTCCCTCGTCAAGCCCTCGGGAGCCCCCTGCAGCAGGGCCCTCCCCGTGTTGATCTCGGCCGTGAAGTCCTGCTGTGCCACCGCCAGGACCTCCAGGACGGAGCCCTCGCTGACAGGGGAGGCCGTGCGCCGGTGCAGGCCGTAGATCGCCCGCAGGCGCGGGAAGACCGACTGGACCAACGTCTCGACCCCCACCCGGGCGTCAGGCGTGGCCGCCATGGCCCCCAGGGCGCCGGCCAGAGGCCCGGCCGGAGCGGTCACCAGGGCCGCTCCGTCGACGCCCGCCCGCACGGGCAGCCGCTCGGCCCAGCGGGCCGCCAGCAGGCCGTGACGCCGGGACACGCCGGCACACCAGACACGCAGCGCCGAGTCGAGCACGCCGTCCGGGTCCCCACCTTCCGAATCGCCGCCCGCCTCGGTGGCCCAGGCCCCGCTGACCTCGAAGATGCGGTTCTCGACCCAGCAATACACGCCGACCAGTCCCGCCAGCTCGTCGATCCCACGCCAGGCCCTCGTCCCGGCGTCCACCTCAGGCCCCACCGGACTCCTCCAGCTCATCGAGCGCGGAAGAGCGGTAGCGGTTCGTAATGGGCATGCGCCGATCCTTCCCGAAGGCCTTGGTCGTGATGCGTACACCCGGCGGCATCTGCCGGCGCTTGTACTCCGCGCCGTCGACCAGCCGGACGACCTGGTCGACCACCACGGGGTCGAAGCCCTCCGCCACGAGGTCCGCTGCCGTGCGGTCGCCCTCGACGTAGCCCTGGAGCACGGGGTCGAGCTCTTCATAGGGCGGAAGGGACTGGTCGTCGCGCTGATCCGGGCGGAGCTCCGCCGAGGGCGGCTTGTCGAGAACGCTGTCGGGGATCGGGCCCGGCAGCCCCTCGAGCACCGCCTGCGTGTTGCGGTAGCGGCACAGCTCGTAGACGAGTGTCTTGGGCACGTCCTTGATCACCGCGAAGCCACCCGCCGAGTCGCCGTAGAGCGTGGAGTACCCCGTGGCCATTTCGCTCTTGTTGCCGGTGGTGAGCACGATCCATCCCTTGGCGTTGGAGACCGCCATCAGCAGCACGCCCCGCAGGCGCGACTGCAGGTTCTCGTCGGTCAGACCGAACGGCTCGCGACCGAGCAGCGGCGCCAGCATGGACGAGAACGCGACGTGGGCTTCCTCAATGGCCACCGTCTTGAGGTCGATGCCGAGCCGCTCCGCCAGCGCGCCGGCGTCGTCGCGGGAGCCCTCGCTCGAATAGCGCGACGGCATGGAGATGCCGTGGACTCGCCCCGCCCCCAGCGCGTCCACTGCAATTGTCGCGACCAGCGACGAGTCGATCCCACCGGACAGGCCGATCACGGCTTCGGAGAACCCGTTCTTGCCAAGGTAGTCGCGGGTGCCCAGCACGAGGGCGGCGTACACCTCGGCGTGATCGCTCAGGACGGGGCGGGGTGCCGCCGAGGGGAGCGGTGCATGGCCGCCGCGGCGCGGCTCGGTCACAGGCAGCCGCGGCAGGAGTTCGGTCACGGCGCGGGGTGGGTGGGTGCCAATCGGCAGATCGACCACGACAAGGTCCTCGGCGAACTGGACGCCCGATCCGAGCAGCGTCCCATCGGCCCCCACAATCAGGGAGTCGCCGTCGAAGACCAGCTCGTCCTGGCCTCCCACCTGGTTGACATAGGCGATGGCGCACCCGGCCTCGGCCACCCGCCCCGACAGCATGGTCAGGCGCTCGGCCCGGCGGCCCCGGTTGTAGGGCGACGCGTTGAGATTGACCACGACATCGGCGCCGGCGCGGCCGGCCTGCGCCACCGGGCCGTCATCGAACCAGACGTCCTCACAGATGGAGACGCCGACCCAGGCCCCGGCCACACCGAAGAGCGGCGGCGGCTCATTGCTCGGCACGAACCAGCGCTGCTCGTCGAACACGCCGTAGTTGGGCAGGAAGCGCTTGTTGTAGACGCCGACCACGCGTCCGCCGGCGCAGACGGCTGCGGCATTGGCCAGGCCGACGCCGCCCGGCGCAGCACCCACGAAACCGACGACGACAGCGCAGTGCCCGGTGGCGGCTGCGACCTTCTCGAGCGCGGTGACGTTGTCGGCCACGAACCCCGGCTTGAGGAGGAGGTCCTCGGGCGGATAGCCCGGTATGGCCAGCTCGGGCAGCACGCAGATGTCCGCCTCAGCCGCCTCGGCCGCCGCCAGCGCGGCCAGCACCCGCTCCACATTGCCCGACAGGTCCCCCACGACGGTGTTGAGCTGTGCGGCGGCGAGGCGCAACTGCGGCATCGTCCCAGATTACTGGTGGGCTTGGCCGCGTCCGGTGGGTGCGCCCACCGCGCCCCGGAAGAGCAGGGGTTCCCGGCATGCGAAGCTTGTGCGGTGCAAAGCCAGCGGGATTACGTGCTCCGGACCGTCGAGGAGCGGGGGATCCGCTTCGTCCAGCTGTGGTTCACCGACGTGCTCGGGACTCCCAAGGGGTTCAACATCACCTCGGCCGAGCTGGAGAACGCGCTCGACGAGGGGATGACCTTCGACGGCTCGGCTATCGATGGGTTCAGCCGGGTCCAGGAGGCCGACGTCCTCGCCCGGCCCGACCCCAAGACCTTCCAGCTCCTGCCCTGGCACCACGACGATGCGCAGGTGGCCCGCGTCTTCTGCGACATCGCCAACCTCAACGGCACGCCCTTCGAAGGGGACCCCCGGCACGCCCTGCGCCGCACGCTCGAGCGTGCCCGCGCCGCTGGCTTCACCTTCTTCGCGTCACCTGAGGTCGAGTTCTTCTACTTCGCCGATGCCGACCCGGAGCGGGGTCCGGTGACGCTCGATTCGGGCTCGTACTTCGACCTGTCGGTGGCCGACCTGACGAGCGACCTGCGGCGGCGCTCGGTGCTCATGCTCGAGGAGATGGGCATTCCCGTGGAGCACACCCAGCACGAGGACGCGCACAGCCAGCACGAAATCGACCTGCGCTACACCGACGCGCTCACCATGGCTGACACCGTCATGACCACCCGCATGGTGATTAAGGAGATGGCCCGCCAGGAAGGCGTTTTCGCCTCGTTCATGCCCAAGCCGATGGCCGGCGTGCAGGGTTCGGGGATGCACACCCACATTTCGCTGTGGGAGGGCGAACGGAATGCGTTCGTCGACGAGAACGACGAGTACGGGCTCTCTGAGGTGGCACGCCGCTTCATCGCCGGGCTGCTCCATCACGCCCGCGAGATCACGGCGGTCTCCAACCAGTGGGTGAACTCGTACAAGCGGCTCATCGGCGGCTACGAAGCCCCGGTCCACGTCAGTTGGGCCCGCAACAACCGGTCCGCCCTGGTGCGGGTGCCCGTCGTGAAGATGGGGAAGGCCGAGTCGACCCGGCTCGAATACCGGGCGCCCGACAGCGCCTGCAACCCCTACCTCACCTTCGCGGTCATGCTCGCCGCCGGGCTGCGCGGCCTGACCGAGGACTACCCGCTGCCGCCCGAGGCCGACGACAATCTGTTCTCGCTCACACCGAAGGAACTGGCGAAGAAGGGCATTGAGCAGTTGCCCTCGAGCCTGCACGACGCCGTCAACGAGATGGAGGGCTCCGAGCTGCTGGCTGACACGCTCGGTGACCACGTGTTCGAATGGTTCATCCGGAACAAGCGCTCCGAGTGGGACGCTTACCAGGCGCAGGTGACCCAGTTCGAACTGGACCGCTACCTGCCCCTGCTCTGATCCGGACGGACTGATGGACCCTCTCCTCTGCTTTCCCGCCGACCTTCCCGCCGAGGTGACCCTCGCCCTGCAGAACGCGGGCCTCGGACACCAGGGCGTGACGTCGCCGGACGAGGTGACGGTCTCGGGCCCCGACGGCCGCGTCACGGGGTTCTCGGGGGCGTTGGTCGTCGCCGGTGCTGACATGTCCGCTGCCGTCGCCTTCTGCCGGCACCTCCGCCTGCGCGAGGTGCCCATGACACCCCTGCTCCTCGCCATCGGCACCGAGCAGGTCGGTGACCTGTTGCTGCGCGACGACCTCTACGACGACTTCTGCGTCCTGCCCGCCCGGCCCGAGGAGCTGGTGGCGCGCCTGCAGCACCTCTTCTGGCGGACCGGGCAGAGCATGCGGCCCGACATCATCGAATACGGGCCGCTCATGTTGAACCTCGAGACGTACCAGGCCGCCGTGTCGGGTCGCGTCCTCGACCTGACCTACATGGAATACGAGCTCCTGCGCTTCCTCGCCGGGCACCCGGCCAAGGTGTTCACCCGCGAGACCCTGCTCAGTCGCGTCTGGGGCTACGAGTACTACGGCGGCGCACGCACGGTCGACGTGCACATCCGGCGCCTGCGGGCCAAGCTCGGCGAGGAGCACGCGCATCTGATCCAGACCGTCCGTTCGGTCGGCTACCGGTTCGGTCAGGTGGCCTGGCACCCGGGCGTCGCCCAGCGCAACGGGGTTTCGGGGTCGGCGGCGCCGGCGCCGACCTCCTCCCCGTCGGCTCAGACCACGAGCGGCGCGTAGGCCCAGGCTTCGACCTCAATGCGGGCGCCGATCGGGAGCGCCGCCACCGCAACGGCGGAGCGTGTCGGGCGATTCTCGGTGAAGTACTCGACCCAGACCTCGTTGACAGCACCGAACTCGGTCATGTCGAGCAGGAAGACCGTCGTCTTGACGACGTCGGCCAGCGTCGCACCCTCGACGGCGAGCACATCGGTCACGTTCTGCAGGACCTGCCGGAGTTCGGCCACGGTGCCTCCCTCGACCAGACGCGCTGCGCCCGTGCTGTCGGTGGCCAAGCCGACCTGACCCGAGGTGATGACCCAGTCGCCGACACGGCGGACGGGGGAATAGGGACCAACGGCAGGACTCATGCGCGCTCCTCTCAGCCCCGCGATGCTGCCACGTCAGGCCCGAGGGGCCCGCACGGCGTCGCGTCGCGTCGGCCAACGTCCGGGCAACCCTTCGGCCACCCAAGCCGCAGCCAGGGTGGCGACGAACACGGCGTCGGACCCGTTCGTCGGCCACCCGTCCTCTTCGTGGAGCCGGATGGTGACGTCGGGCATGTCACGCGCCGACAGGATGCCGAAGGAACGGATGGTCAGGTCGACGGGCACGCCTGCACCGTCGACGGCGATCCCCTCGCTCCACACCATGCCGAGCGCCCGGTGCACCGCACCGAGGGCATAGGAACGGAGCGTCACCGGACAGAGGATCTCGCCGGCCCACACGTCGACCTCGGCCCAGCCGCGGGTCGCGTCGTCGAGGCGCAGCTCGACGCGTGCACTGCCGGCGCCCGGCACCACGACGTGGACGTCACCGAAGCCCTTCTCCATGTCGGGCGCGTCCAGCGCGTTACGCGCCGCGAGCACTTCGGCCCAACCGGCGCCGCGCAGGTCGGGCGAGACAGGGGGACCAATCACGTCGACCAGCTCCACCACCACGGAGGGACTGGTGGCTTGCACGCGGTCCTTCAGCGGGGCCAGATCGGCCGAGTCCTCCGTGCGGCCGACCCGCACGACACCGCTCCCGTCGGCGCGCAACGCCACGGCCAACGGCGGGCGCTTGGGCCCGTGCCGCACGACGTCCTCCCGGCGCCACAACAGGCGCACTGTGTCCCCGGTGGTGCCGGCCAGAGTCCGGGCGGCGTCAGGGACCGGACTGCGGCGTTTGCCTCCGAAGGCACCTCCGTTGGCCAGGGGAGAGGCGGGGATGTGGCCCGGCCGGGCCCAGCTGGCGTCGGGTTCGACGTAGGCGGGCTCGAGCCACGACGTCTGCAGGGTCAGGGCCCAGTCACCCTCGGGGAGGTCGACGGGGTGGGACAGCGGCACCGTGCTGTTGCGGCCCTGCACGCGCCCACCGCTGGCCCGGGCGGCGCGGAGACTGGGGGCGACGACTCCATCGGCTCCCAGCTGCACGAGGGCGTCGGGCGGGGCCGTGTCGTCGGCAAAGCCACCGGCCCCCAGCACCACCTCTCGACCCGAGGTCTGGAAGGCCGGGCCTTCAACCTGGGCGCGCCAGGCGGCCAGAACCGGGTTGCGGGGATCGCCGGGGGACA